>JBOHRY010000387.1:0-36834 GCA_050732955.1 Gemmatimonadales bacterium
GGTCGGCACGATTTCGGCGAACAATGACGCCGAAATCGGCAAGCTGATCGCCGAGGCGATGGAGAAGGTCGGCAAGGAAGGCGTCATCACGGTGGAAGAGGCGAAGGGACTCGCCACCGAGCTCGACACGGTCGAGGGCATGCAGTTCGACCGCGGCTATCTCTCGCCCTACTTCGTGACCGATCCCGAGGCGATGGAAGCCGTCCTCGAGTCGCCGTACATCCTGATTCACGACAAGAAGATCGCGTCGATGAAGGAGCTGCTTCCGGTGCTGGAGAAGGTGGCGCAATCCGGCAAGCCCATGCTGATCATCGCCGAGGACGTTGAAGGCGAGGCGCTGGCGACGCTGGTGGTCAACAAGCTGCGTGGCACGCTCAAGGTCGTCGCCGTGAAGGCGCCGGGCTTCGGCGACCGCCGCAAGGAGATGCTCCGGGACATCGCCATTCTCACCGATGGCCAGACGATCTCCGAGGAAGTCGGCTTCAAGCTCGAGAACGCCACGCTCAACGAGCTGGGTCAGGCGAAGCGCGTCGTGATCGACAAGGACAACACCACCATCGTCGACGGCAAGGGCAAGAAGGATTCGATCCAGGGACGGATCAGCGAAATCCGGGCGGCGATCGACAAGAGCACCTCCGATTACGACAAGGAGAAGCTGCAGGAACGACTGGCGAAGCTGGCCGGCGGTGTCGCGGTGATTCACGTCGGCGCGGCCACCGAAACCGAGATGAAGGAGAAGAAGGCTCGCGTCGAGGATGCGCTGCACGCCACCCGCGCCGCCGTCGAGGAAGGGATCGTGCCGGGTGGTGGCGTGGCGCTGATCCGCTGTCAGGCCGCGCTGGACCGGGTCAAGGTGTCCGGCGACGAGAAGATCGGCGTCGACATCATCCGCAGGGCGATCGAGGAGCCGATTCGGGCTATCGCGATCAATGCCGGTGTGGAAGGCTCGATCGTGCTGGCCCGCGTCAAGGAGTCGAAGGACAAGGCCTTCGGCTACAACGCGGCGACCGATGTCTACGAAGACATGATGAAGGCCGGCGTCATCGACCCGACCAAGGTGACCCGGACCGCGCTGCAGAACGCCGCGTCGATTGCGGCCCTGTTGCTCACCACAGAATGCGTGGTGGTGGAACAGAAGGAAGACAAGCCGGCCGCGGCGATGGGTGGCGGAGGGGGCGGCGGCATGGGCGGGATGTACTGACGCGCCGCCGCGCGTCAGTCTCCTGAGCGCCGCCGCAATCAGCAGCGGCGCGAAGGATCTCCAGCCATCAGAAGCGCGTCCCGACCGGGGCGCGCTTTTGCTTTGCCGCCTGACGTATTATACTAAATAGTATAACAACTCTTCCGGGGAGATCGCTTGCGACCCCATCATTTCTACATCCTCATGTCCCTCGCCGGCCGCGATCGGCACGGCTCGGCCATCATGCGCGACGTCCTCGATCTCACCGGCGGGGACGTGAGGCTCTGGCCCGTGACGCTGTACGGCTCGCTCGACGAACTGATCGACGAGGGGCTGCTCCGCGAAGTCGCCGCATCCGCCGAAGACGCTGCCGAAGGCCCGGGGGGCCACAAACGCTGGTTTCGCATCACCGCGGCCGGCAAGCGCGTCCTCGCGCACGAGCTGAAGTCGATGGGCGAATTGGTGCGCCGTGGCGAACGTCGTCTTTCCGCGCGCGAAGCCACATGAGCACAGCGCGTCGGTGAGGTTCTCCTGATGGTGATCGCGATCTACCGGCGGCTGGTGAGGTTGCTGCCGCACCGGGTGCGCGAGGCGTACGGCGCCGAGATCCTCCTTCTCTTCACCGAAGAGGTGAGCGCGGCGCGACGCATGAGCTGGCGCTCCGCGTGGCGTGTCGCGGCCCTTGGAGTGCTCGATCTCCTGCTCAGGCTCCCGCGCGAACATTGGCGCGCTGCTGGTGCATTCTCCACCGAGGAAGCGATGCAATCATTCTGGTACGACCTGCGGCCAACCTGCAGGACGCTGCTGCACCAGCGCGGCTCCGCGGCGATGATCCTGACGACACTGACGTTGGCGGTGGCGTGCAACGCCTCCGTCTTCACCCTCCTCGACGGCGTCTTCCTGCGGCCGTTTCCGTTCCGCGATCCAGGTCGCCTCGTCTATCTCAACGAACAGGCGCCCAAATGGAATCTCGAATTCACCGGGATCAACTATCCGGACTTCGCCATCTGGCGCACCAGTACGCGCCGGTTCGCATCGATGTCGGCGTATGTCACCAACGACTTCAACGTTGCCCTCCCCGGGGGCGCCGAGCGGGACGCCGGCGCGCTGGTGTCATGGGCCCTGGCGCGAACCCTCGGCGTGAAGCCGGTCCTCGGCCGAACGTTTCGCGCCGACGAAGATCGCCCCAACGGCCCCAACGTGGTGATGATCAGTTATCGCTTCTGGAAGTCGCGATTCCTCGGTGCCAGGGACGTGGTCGGTCGAACGCTGCAGTTGGACGGCACTCCGTTTACCGTCGTCGGCGTTCTTCCCGATAAGGTCGAGTTTCCCGGCGACGTGCAACTCTGGACCCCGCTCGATGCCGATCCCTCGGCGGCGACCGGGCCGTCGTACGAGTACGACGGCATTGGACGGCTCAAGCCTGGCGTGACGATCGCGGCAGCTCGTGCAGATCTTCTTGCCGCACACGAAGCAATCTGGCGTGCGTCGGATACTGCGCACGTTGTTTCGCCGCGGATCATGCCGCTCCGCGAGCGCTTTGATGGCGATTTCCAGAGCACCGGACGGATCCTCGCCCTGAGCGCCGCCATCGTGCTGCTGGTTGCCTGCGCCAACATCGCCGCAGCCATGCTGGTTCGCGCCACGAGCCGCCGGCGTGAGCTCGCGGTGCGAGTTGCCCTTGGCGCAAGCGGCAATCGGATTGCGCGACAGATTCTGACCGAATCGCTGCTCTTTGCCGCCGTGGCCGGCGTCGCGGGCGCGATCCTTGGCTGGTGGGGCATCCGGGCGCTGGCGTTGGGATCGTCCGGTGTGCCGGCGGGGGTGCGCCTGGATTTTGACTGGCGCATGACGGTGTTCTGTGCCGCGACGATGGGTCTCGTGACGCTCCTCTTCGGCACCGCACCGGCGCTCGACGCGCGCCGGGAAGGGCTCCTCGGTGCGGTTTCTCTTCGCGACCGCAGCGGATCGACGTCGGTCCGTGAGCGGCGCGTACTCGATATCCTCGTTGTCGCCGAGATCGCGCTGGCAACGGTACTGCTCGTGGGCGGAGGGCTTCTGGTGCGGGCGTTCCGGCACGTGCAGGCCGAAGATCCGGGGTTCCGTGTGAGTGGGGCGCTGCAGTTTTCTCTTTCGCTCCCACAGACGACCTATCCGACCTCCGTATCTCAGGGTCAGTTCTACCAACGGGTGATCGATGGACTCAACGCCACTCCCGGTGTGACGTCAGGCGCGGCGATCACCTGCCCGCCGCTCGGTTGCCACTGGGGAAGGTTCTACAACGCCGAAGGTGCAACGCGCGCGCCGGGGAGCGACGACCCGGTCGTGCTCATGCGACTGGCATCGGCTCAGTACTTCGGCACCATGGGAGTCCGATTCGTCGAGGGGCGATGGTGGACTGCGGGCGAGGCGCGTCCGGAGGGCACCGAAACTCCAGTGGTGGTCAACGAGGAATTCGTCCAGGCACAATGGCCCGGAGCGACCAGCGCCGTCGGTCGTCGGATCTCCGAGCGCGCCAAGGGCAGTCCGTGGATGACGATCATCGGCGTGGTACACGACGCCCGGCACTACGGGCTTGATCAACCGATGCGTCCAGGCATCTACCTGCCGATGTCGTGGATCGATTCCCACGGTGGTGAAGTAGTGTCCGGCTACATGACGTTCGTCGCGCACACCAATGGCGATCCGCGTGCGCTCTACTCCGATGTGCGAGCGCTTATCAGGCGGCTTGACCCAACCCTGCCGGTGATCCGGCTCGAGACGATGCGCGACGCGGTCGACGCCTCGCTGCAGCAGCGACGCTCGACGATGCTGGTGCTGAGTGCGTTCGCATCGATTGCGCTCGCCCTGGCGGTGGGCGGAGTGTACGCCGTGCTCTCATACATCGTGGGCCGGAGACGCCGCGAGATCGGGATCCGGATGGCTCTGGGTGCATTGGGGCGGCAGATGGTGGGCATGGTGATCCTCCGCGCCGCGGTCCTGATCGGCATCGGTCTCGCGATCGGACTCCCGTTGGCGTTTGCCGTGGCGCGAGTCCTCGGCTCGCTGCTGACCGGTGTATCGGCGGTCGATGGAGCGAGCTATCTCGCCGCGGTGCTCCTGCTCGTTGTCACCGGCATCGCCGCCGCCATCGCGCCGGCGATCCGGGCCGCGGCCGTCGATCCCAGGTCCGCGCTCTCCGAACCATGACGCGGGGGACGGCCTAGAATATCACGTTGAACTTTCCGCTCGTCACCGTGGCGGTGCCGGTCGCTCCCGTACCCTGAACCGCGGCGCCGGTAAAGCTGAAGGTTCCCGACGCCCCGGACGCATCGAGCGTCGTGAAGGTGATGCTTCCGGTCCCGCCATTGAAGCCGGTCTCCCATTGCTGTGCCGACGTTTCGCTCATCGTCTCGAATTCGGCGATGCCGACCGAAGGCGACGCGAACGAATAGGTACCGGGGCCATTGGCATGGACGGTGAGCAGGATTTCCTGCGTCTTGGCGGCGTTGAACTCGGAGATGTTGACGACGCCTGCCAGTCGCGTCGCGATCCCGCTGGTATTCCCGAGAAATGCCGAGCCGTTCACTGTCGCCGTCATCGGTGCCTGATCGGGATTGCCGGTCGAATTCGAATCGCTGCCACAACCCGCCAGCAGCCCGGTCAGGGCGAGCAGCGTGATCCACCGCGTCATCGTTCGCTCCGTGAATGCGTTCGGGCCAAGCTTACGCCGCGCATGCCGTTTCGCCAAGTTGCCGCGCGCCTCAAGTTTCGCCCCCGACCCTGACATGCTTTCTTTCCCGATCGCATCCACCCCAGGAGTCCGGCCCATGGCGTCGCTCACTCGGATCCTTCTGTCTTGCACCGTTGTGGTGACCGCCTGCGGCGCCCCGAAGACCGGACCGTCTCCTGACCAGGTGACCGCCGCCCAAGCCGCCATCACCGCACCCGGTATCCTGACCGACATCAAGGCTCTCTCCGACGATTCGATGCTCGGGCGTGCGCCGGGCGGGCCGGCCGAGCCGAAGGTGATCGACTATATCACCAGCCGATACAAGGCGATCGGTCTCCAGCCCGGCAATCCCGATGGCAGCTGGACTCAGGGCGTCGAGCTCCTTGGCTTTACCGCGCAGCCCACGGCGTCGTTCAATGTTCACGGGAAGACCATCCCGCTCGTCAATCACAAGGATTATGTGGCGTACTCCTATCGTCCCGTCGACACCGTCAACGTCGTCAATTCGGATATCGTGTTCGTCGGCTACGGCGTCGTAGCACCGGAGTACGGCTGGGACGACTACAAGGGAGTCGATGTCCGCGGCAAGACCATCGTGATGTTGATCAACGATCCGCCGGTGCCCGATCCCCGGGACAGCACGCAACTCGACACCACCGTCTTCCGCGGGAAGGCGATGACCTATTATGGCCGCTGGACCTACAAGTACGAGATCGCGACCCAGAAGGGCGCCGCTGCTGCCATCATCGTGCACCAGACCGCTCCCGCGGCGTATGGCTGGGACGTGGTGGACCACAGCAATTCCCATGAAAACATGGATGTCAAGCACGCCGACAACAACAAGAATCGTGTCGCCGTCCAGTCGTGGATCACGTACGACAAAGCCAAGGAACTGTTCAAGGCATCAGGACAGGACTTCGACGCGCTGGAGCGCAGCGCACGCCGCAAGGATTTCCATCCGGTGGACCTCGGCGCGACGGCGACATTTCACCTCAGGAACACGGTGCGCGAGGTGCATTCCCACAACATCATTGCGAAGCTCGAGGGGAGTGATCCGAAGCTCAAGGACCAGTACGTCATCTATACGGCGCACTGGGATCATCTCGGCATCGTCGAGCCGATCAAGGGCGATTCGATCGCCAATGGCGCGATTGACAACGCATCGGGAGTGGCCGGAATGCTGGCGGTGGCCAGGGCGTATCAGCAACTCGCCACCAGGCCTCGGCGGTCGATCCTCTTCATCGCCGTGACCGCCGAAGAGAAGGGCCTCCTCGGTTCGCGATTCTATGCGGAGAACCCCCTCTATCCGCTGAACGAGACGCTGGCCGACTTCAACATCGACGGCGTCAATCAGTGGGGGAAGACTACCGACGTCACCGTGATCGGCAAGGGCGCATCCACGCTGGAGGACGTCCTCGACAGCGTCGCGACGAGCGAACACCGGACCCTCACCCCCGATCCGGAATCGGACAAGGGCTTCTACTATCGCGCCGATCACTTCGAGTTCGCCAAGAAGGGCGTCCCCGCGATGTTTCTCGACAACGGCGTCCACTACATCGGCAAGCCCGATGATTACAGCAAGACCAAGCGGGATGAGTACACCAACAACGACTACCACAACGTCACCGACGAAGTGAAACCGGACTGGGACCTGAGTGGCGCGGTGGACGACCTGGGGATGCTCTTTCAGACTGGTGTGCGTGTGGCCGACAGCGATACCTGGCCCACCTGGAAGCCCGGCAACGAATTCAAGGCGATTCGCGACAAGATGCTCGCGGGACATTGACGCCTGACAGCCGACCTCGCTGAACCTGCGCCGACGGCACGGCCGTCCGCATGGGCTACGATCCGCGAGGCGATTCGCGGATCGCACCAGGATTTCACCGAGGGCAGCATCGGCCGCGCGGTAGTGCTCCTCGCCATTCCGATGGTGCTCGAAATGGTGATGGAGAGCGTGTTCGCCGTGACGGACATGTTCTTCGTTTCGCGCCTCGGCGCCGACTCGGTCGCCGCCGTCGGCCTCACCGAGTCAGTGCTGTCGCTGGTGTACGCGATCGCGATGGGGTTGTCGATGGGCGTCACGGCGGTCGTGGCACGGCGCATCGGCGAACGCCAGCATGATGCAGCGTCGCACGGTGCCGCGCAGGGCATCCTCCTCGGCGCTTTGATCGCCGCCGCTCTCGGCATCGCCGGTGTCCTGCTTGCGCCTGACTTGTTGCGGGTCATGGGCGCGTCGCCGGGGGTGATCGCTACCGGTAGCGGGTACACGCGCGTGATTCTGGGCGGCGAGGTCAGCGTCGTGCTCCTGTTCATCCTCAACGGCGCTTTTCGCGGTGCCGGCGATCCGAGCATCGCCATGCGCGTGCTCTGGATCGCCAACTCCATCAACATCGTCCTGGGTCCGTGTCTGATTTTCGGCGTCGGGCCGTTTCCACGGATGGGTGTCACGGGAGCCGCTGTCGCGACCACCATCGGGCGGGGGACCGGCGCGCTGCTGGCGTTTGCCGCGATGGTACGACCCGGTGGTCGCCTTCGCGTGCAGTTGCGCCAGTTTCTCCCCGATCCGCGATTGATTCGCCAGCTCGTTGGTCTCGGCGCATCGGCGTCATTGCAGTTCCTGGTCGGCACCGCGAGCTGGATCGGCCTGACGCGACTGCTGGCAACCTTCGGCAGTGAAGCCGTCGCCGGATACACGGTGGCACTCCGGCTGGTGATCTTCGCGATCCTGCCGGCATGGGGTTTGTCGAACGCCGCCGCGACGATGGTGGGGCAGGGGCTCGGGGCGCGCAAACCCGACCGCGCGGAGCAAGCAGTGTGGACGGCGTGCCGTTACAACCTGGCATTCCTCGGACTGCTCGGCGTCATCTTTCTGCTCGCGGCACCGTGGCTGGCGGCGCGCTTCGGACACGACCCCGTGATGACCGGATACGCCGTGCGATGCCTGCGCATCATCGCGGCAGGGTTCCCGCTCTACGCCCTTGGCATGGTGCTGACGCAGGCATTCAATGGTGCGGGCGATACCTGGACACCGACGTGGCTCAACTTCCTGGTCTTCTGGTGCTGGGAAATTCCGCTGGCCTGGCTGCTGGCCAAGCCGCTCGGCGTGGGCAGCGATGGCGCTTTCATCGCCATCGCCGTGGCATTCTCCACGCTCGCGGGTGCAGCGGCGCTGGTGTTCCGGCGCGGGAGCTGGAAGTTGCAGCGGGTGTAACCGGTGGCCTCGCTATCTTTTCAGCATGACACGTTCCGGACCTGGAGGCGCCGCGTGAAGCGAGAGGTTGCAGTGTTGCTGATGGCCGGCGGAAGCGCGCTAGGACTGAGCCAGAAGGGCGTGGACATTGCCGGTACCTGGCGGGTGGACGCGGGGACGGACACGAAAAACGGCCCGCGCGAGGTGATCATCCGGCCCGACTCGTCGGCGTCATGGGGAAAGGAAACGGTGCGTTGGCGGCTCAAGAACGACCGGATTTCCATCGTGCTTGGTGGCGAATGGGAGACCTACAAGATCCACGCGACGCCTGCCGCCCTGACGTTGTCCGGCGGCGATTTGCAGAAGCCAGTCACGCTCAGGAAAGCTGGCCCTCCGACACCGCGCCCGCCCAACGTCAAGATTCCGGATGATCCCGATCACTGAGCGCCGCTAGAAGAGCGAGACCTGGCGTGGACCGGCGAGTGGAATCGCCGCCATCGGTCCATTCTGTTCAGCCAGGACCAGCGAGCCGCGGAAGCCGCAGCCGCCAAGTGTCTCGCTGACGATTTGACGCGCCACCACGTGACTGTTGCAGCGCTGACTCAGGTGCGCCAGCACGATGGTGTGAAGATCCTCGTGGTGCAACTCGCCCAGGAGTCGCGCGGCGTCGAAATTGGAGAGATGCCCGCCGGGGCCGGCGATGCGCTGTTGCACCGACGCCGGATACCTGCTGGTGCGCAGCAGCGTTTCGTCGTGGTTGGCCTCGAGGATCAGGCAGTGTCGGTCCCGCAGGAACCAGCGCACGGCCTGGGTCGGTCGGCCCAGGTCGTATGCCACACCAATCGACACACCGCCAGGCGCGGACACGCCGACGGCGATCGGCTCGGCGGCGTCGTGCGACGTGGGACACGCGCTCACCGCAAACGGCCCCAGGGTGACCGTGACCGCCGTTCCGAGCGGGATGAAATCGCAGGGCTCGTCGCTTCGGCGCACCGCCTGCCAGGTGCCGAGAGAGGCGAGCAACGGCAGGTCGTGGCGTCCAGCGAGGCGCGTGGCGCCCGACGCGTGATCGCTGTGTTCATGGGTCAGCGCGATGCCGATTAGCAGGCCGGGATCGACGCCGGCGAGTGCCAGTCGGCGCTCTATTTCCCGGACCGAGAATCCGGCGTCGATCAGGAGCACGCCATCATCGGCGCAGAGCGCGAAGCAATTGCCCTTTGAGCCTGAGCCGAGGACGATCAGCTGCATCGCAGCCACCGGAGAGTGAAGGCGTCATTCATGGCGTTCACCCACGAGGCGCCGATGCATGGCGCGAAGCGATGCCTCGACCTCTGGATCGACAGCAACATCGCGGCGCGGCAGAATCCGTTTCGCCGTGGCGACGAATGGATCGACGGCGAGCCGGGTGTCGCCCTCTCCGCCCCACGAGAACGGCGGTACGTACTTCGGCGCGCGGACCGGCGTGAAGAGATTTGCCGCGGCGCCGATCACGGCACCGGTCGGCAGCAAGGTTCCGATCGCGGTCTTGACGTGATCGCCGACGAGGGCCCCGAGGTTGGTGCGGTTGGTTTCGATGCGCTCCCCGCCGACATCGAGCCGGATCGGACCGTAGGTGTTCTTGAGATTCGAGGTGATGCTGCCGGCACCGAAGTTGACCCATTCTCCGATCACGGAGTGGCCCACGAAGCCGTCGTGTCCCTTGTTGGCGAAACCATTGAAGACGGTGGTGCTGATCTCGCCGTGCAACCGGCAACGGGGGCCGGCGCTGACGTGCCGTAACTCACCGCCAAGGATCCAGGTGCCTTCACCTGCCCAGAACGGGCCTTCGATTCGCGTGCCGCTGCGCACCTGGACGCCGCGCTCCAGGATGATGGCGCCCTTGCGCGCGTCGAGGACGACTCCGGGCTCGACCTCGGCGCCGTGCAATCCGATCGCAGCCGGGTTGCCGAAGACGATGCTGCCGTCAGGAATCGCGGTCGTGGTCTCGCTCAGGGACTCGAGCGTGTCGGCAAAGAGCATCTGCTCCAGCGCGGTCACCAGGTCGAACGCGCCCGCCAGCGGCCGGCCTTCCACTACCAGTCCGTCGCCCCGCTCGAACGGGCCCTCCCAGCGCTGACCGGCATCGAGTCGCCATGCGACCGATCGTCCGGCGTGCAGCAGCCGTCGCGCGCCGCCGACGGCTCGCATCGGCAGCTTGATCGCAAAGAGGGCATCTGCCACCCACGCGGGACCGACGATTTCATTGCCGTCGATCAACGGCGGTCCGTGCACCTGGAAGTGACCGGCGGCGTGCGGCGCCACGACCCCGGCGGCTCGCGCGTTCAGGGCCCGCGCCCACCGTTCCCGCAGACGCCACATGCCGGCACGCAACTCGGAGAGCGGAGCGGCGCCGGCGAACGGCGCCCACGCTGGTCCCGGATCGGTTGGCTCCAGCAGATAGAGGGCAGTCATCTCATTCCAGCTCGCGCACGTCGGGCGGTAGCGCGTTCAACGTTCGCTTGAGGTCCGGAGCGCGGGCACGGTCGAGCACCAGCGTTCGGGCGTTGGCGTGGACCACTACCAGGTCATGCACGCCGCTCAAGACCATCGGCGGGCCATCGTTCCAGACGATGCAGTCGCTGCAATCGACCAGGGTTACGGCGCCGTGGCTGACGTTGCCGCGACGATCGCGGGGCCGGACCCGGGCCAGCGCCTCCCAGGTGCCGATGTCGTCCCAGGCGAAGTCGCCCGCCACCACCGCCACCGCGTCGCTCCGTTCGAACAGTCCGACGTCGATCGATACTTCACGCACGTCGCGAAAAAAACCCGCGACGTCGCCGGCGTCGAGCAGTGGAAGGTAGGGCGCAATTTCGTTGGTGTGCAGCTCGACTTCACGCCGCAGGTCCGCGGCACACCAGGCGAAGAGTCCGCTGTTCCACAGCGCGCCGTTGGCCATCAGGTCGAGCGCGCGAGCCGCATCGGGCTTTTCGACGAAACGTCCCACGGCGCGAGCAGCGGAATCCAGGCGCGCTCCCGGGACGATGTATCCGAATCCGGTTTCCGGCCGCGATGGCACGATCCCCACGGTGACCAGCCGGCGGTGCCGCTGCGCGGTGCCGAGCGCGGTGGCAGCGCTGGCCACGAATGCGGCCGGGTCCCGGACAATCCAGTCGGCGTGCATCGAGATCACTGCAGCGTCAGGATCGCGACGCGCCGCTTCCAGTGTGGCCCACACCAGCGCGGGACCGGTCGACGCCGCGCGGGGTTCGACCAGGAAATTCTGGGCGGGAAGGGTGACATGCCGCTGGAGGGCCTGAGCGAGTCCCGCGCCTGACACGACAAGGATTCGTTCGGGCGGGATGAATCCGGCGAGCCGGTCCACGGCGTCCTCGGCGCTCGATCGCGGCCCCGCCAGCGGCAGCAGCTGCTTGGGGCGCGACGGCGATGAGAGCGGCCAGAACCGGGTGCCGCTGCCGCCAGCCAGGAGGATCGCCCACTGCATCGATCAATGCCCCGTCAAAGCAGCGACACCAGAGCCGGGGCATGACGGCGGAGATCGTAAAGCAGATTGCCCAGGTCGCCGTCCCGCGCGGCCAGCACCAGCAGGATTCCGCCGGTTGGCAGCCGCTGCAGGACCAGCGCGCCGTGGCCGCCTTCGACGGCGAGTTGACTCCATGTTCCGGTTTGCGCGGCATCCGACAGGCCGCCGACATTCCGCGCGGCGCCAGTGGCGAGCGCCGCCAACGCTTCGGCATCGAGTCCTGCGGGAAGGCTCGCCTCGACTACCAGACCGTCGTCGCTGACCACCACTACTCCGGAGACATCGGGACGGTCGGAGAGGGCCATCAGTACAGATCGCAACGGCTGCATCGAACCCGCTCCCGGATGGCATGAGGGTGGCGCGAAGCTAGGACGCCGGCAGCGGCGAAGTCAAGCAACGACGCCGGGTTGCCGTGCCCCAGCGAGTGGTCTAACCTTCTCAGCATGATCCGACGTTTGGCGCTTCTCGCGGGAATTTCGGCCACGGTGGCGTGCGGCGGCAACCAGCTGGCGCCCGCGCAGGCGAACAACACTGTCGACACGATCACCATGGGGGCGTTGAGCAGCGCTGCCCTGCAGTATCCGTCCGCCTTCGACATCACCATCGGCCAGGCAATCCGGACCGACCAGACCTCGTCCTTCGACTTTCTCTACGACGTCGACTCGCTGGGACGACACGAGTTCTTCCCGCTGCATGCCATCGCCGGACTCGGCAACCCGACGGGAAACAATCCGGGTTTCCTGCGCGAAACCACTACCACGTTTGATGAAATCACCGTCGCGCCCAGCGACCCGTATCAGACCACCGACACGCTGGTGATCGCTCCCGGCGACCTGTTCATCGCGCGGTCGCGTGCGGCGTGTTACCTCGGCGTCCCGCAGTATGCCAAGATTCAGGTGATCGACTTCGACGACGTCCTCCACACCGTTCGGCTCGAGGTACTCTCCGACACCAACTGCGGATACAAGAATCTGCAGCCTGGAACACCGACCAACTGAACCGATGATCGACGTGCGGCGCGTTCGCCAGGACCCCGACGCGGCGCGGGCGGCCCTGGCGCGGCGCCTGGACCGCAGCGCGCTCGATCAGCTCGGCCTGGTGATCGATCTCGACCAGCGCCGGCGCGAAGTCGTCACGCGCGTGGAGCAGTTGCAGGCCCAGCGGAACACACAATCGGCGGAAGTGGCGCGACGCAAGCAGCAGCGCGAAGACGCCGCGGCGCTGCTCGGTGAACTCAAGCAATCCGCCGAGACGGTGCGGCAGCTCGAATCCGATCTTAAGGATGTCGAGGCGCTCCTCGACCTGCACCTGCTCAACGTCCCCAACTTCCTGCTCCCGTGTGTGCCCGATGGCGAGGCCTCCGCCAACCGCGTCGCGCGCACCTGGGGCACGCCACGCGAGTTCAGCTTCGTACCGCGACCGCACTGGGAAATCGGCGTTGACCTCGAACTCTTCGACTTGCCGCGCGGTGCGAAGATCACCGGCTCCGGATTTCCGCTCTTCACCGGGACCGGTGCGCGACTGGTGCGGGGGCTGGTCAACTTCTTCCTCGACCTGCACACTCGCGAGCACGGCTATCGCGAGATCCAGCCGCCGATTCTGGTCAATCGCGCATCGCTGACCGGTACCGGCCAGCTCCCCAGGTTCGAGGACGACCTCTACCGCACCACGGGTGACGAGCTCTTCCTGATCCCGACGGCCGAAGTGCCGTTGACCAACATCTACCGCGACGAAATCCTCGATGCCGCCGTGTTGCCGGTGGCGCTGGTGGCGTACACCCCGTGTTTTCGTCGCGAAGCCGGCGCTCACGGGAAGGACACCCGAGGGCTGATCCGCGTCCACCAGTTCGACAAGGTGGAACTGGTGCGCCTGGTCCGGCCGGAAAACAGCGAAGCCGGGCACGCCCTGATCACATCGCACGCGGAGCGCGCGCTGCAGTTGCTCGAGCTGCCGTACCGGGTCGTCGAACTCGCGGCCGGCGACACCGGCTTTCACAGTGCCTGCACGGTTGACCTCGAGGTCTGGGCTCCGGGTGTGGGTGCGTGGCTGGAGGTCTCCAGCTCGAGCACCTTTACCGATTTCCAGGCCCGCCGCGCCGGCATTCGATTTCGCGCGTCCGCCGGCGCCAAACCGGAATTCGTGCACACGCTCAATGCGTCGGGCGTGGCCTTCCCGCGGACCATCGTCGCCCTGCTCGAGCATGGGCAGCAGGCCGACGGATCCGTCCTCTTGCCCGCGTCGCTGGTCCCCTATGTCGGGACCGATCGCCTCAGCCCGCGTTCGTAGCGAGCGGCTCGCCCGGCTCGCTCCGGCAGTGGCGGTGCTGCTTGTCGCCCTGCTGGCCGGCTTGAGCCTCGGGTCGAGCTGGCTCGTGGCGCGCCATCTGCGCAGCCAGGCGCTGACGGCGTCGGGTCTCTACGCGATCGCCTTCCGGGGCCTCGCGGATCCGGACCCCAACGCGGCGAACACCGCACTGCTCGACGTGGGCGCACGAATCCGCTCACTCGGCATGCCGTTGATTCTCACCGATGCCAAGGGCGTGGTGACGGATACCGCCAATCTTCCCTTCGCCGGAGCGCTGGGCGATCTACGCATGCGCCGGTACGTGTCGGATCTCGACGCGATGCATGCACCGATCGTCGTGGCCGGCAGCCGGAGCGTGGTGCACTACGGATCGATCCCGCAGAGCCGCATTCTCACCGCGCTTGCCATCCTGCAGGCAGTCACCATCCTGATCATGGTGACGGTGGCGGGCGTGGCGTACCGCAACGCCACCACGGCGCAACGCGACCGCATGTGGGTCGCGATGGCGCGCGAAGCGGCGCACCAGATGGGCACTCCACTGACGTCGCTGCAGGGGTGGATCGAGCAGCTGCGCGCCGCGGGCCTTCCCCCGGCGAAGGTCGCGGAATTCCTCGACGCCGACGCCGAGCGGTTGCAACGGGTCGCGCAGCGGTTCGAGCGGATCGGTAACCCCGCGCGCCGCGATCCCGTGGCGCTGGGCGCGCTCGCCGAGCGAGTGGCTGGCTACTATCGATCCAGGCTTCCGAAACACGCCAACACCATCCGGCTCGAGGTGCGCGCCGCCAGTTCCGGCCCCGTCATTGCCGGCGATCCTGTCCTGCTGGAATGGGCGCTCGAGGCGATGGTCAAGAACGCCATCGACGCACTGCAGGGTCGCGGCGGACAGATCACGCTCGCCGTCGGCGCGGCCGGCGACGCCGCGTCGATCCGGGTCATCGACGACGGACCCGGCGTGCCGCGCGAGATCCGTCGGACGCTCTTCCAGCCCGGCGTGAGCACCAAACGCGGAGGCTGGGGAATCGGGCTGGCGCTGGCGCGTCGGGTGGTGGAAGATAATCATCAGGGAACGCTGTCGCTGGAACCGACATCGCGCGGCACCACATTCCTGATGCAATTCCCGCTGGCTGCTGCGGCATGAGTTCCGACTTCGACCTGCTCGGCGGGCTCAACCCGGCGCAGCGCGATGCGGCCGAACACCTGCACGGCCCGATTCTCGTCATCGCCGGCGCTGGCTCGGGGAAGACTCGGGTCCTCACCGCCCGAATCGCGCACTTGATCGAGACGCATCGCGTGGCACCACAGCGGATCTTCGCCGTGACCTTCACCAACAAGGCGGCCGGCGAGATGAAGCGCCGGATCGGTGAATTGTTGTCGAGAGACCCGGGCGGGCTCTGGATCGGCACCTTCCACTCGCTCTCGGCCCGGTTGCTCCGGCGCGAAGCCACCCATCTCGGATTCTCGCGAGAGTTCACGATCTACGACGAGGATGACCGGCTGGGACTCATCCGGCGCATCATGGCGGAACAGGATCATCCCGTGCGGCTCTTTCCACCGCGGTTGATCCAGAACCTCGTCTCGGCCGCGAAGAACCGCATGCAAACGGCCTCCGAACTTGAAGCGAGCGCGCCGAACGACGCGGCAACCCGGGTGGCGGCTGATGTCTACCATCGCATGCAGGCCGCACTCCTTCGCGCGAATGCCATGGACTTCGACGACCTCATGTTGCATCCGCTGGCGCTCTTCAATCAGCATCCCGACGTGCTGCAGCGGTGGCGCGAGCGATTCGACTTCCTCCTGGTGGACGAGTTCCAGGATACCAACCGCGCGCAGTATGAGTTGATCCGCCGGCTCGGCCAGGGCCACCGCAACGTCTTCGGCGTGGGCGATGAGGATCAGAGCATCTATGGGTGGCGCGGCGCCGACCTCCGCAACCTGCGCGACCTGCAGGTGGATTTCGGGACGGCGCGAGTGGTAAAGCTGGAGGAGAACTACCGCTCGACGCGTCCGATTCTCGACGCGGCCAACGCCGTGATTACCCACAACGCCGGCCGCATCGCCAAGACCTTGCGCACGCGCCGCCCCGGTGGCGAGTCGATCGTCATGCTCGCGGCGGCCGATGAGCGGGACGAGGCCGAGTGGATCGCCGGCGAGCTCGGGCGCCGCATTTCAGGCGGAGCGGCGCCTGCCGAATGCGCCGTGCTCTACCGCACCAACGCACAATCGCGCGCGCTGGAAGAAGCGATGCGGCGCGCGGGCCTTCCCTACCAGATCATCGGCGCCATCTCGTTCTACGATCGTCGCGAGGTCAAGGATCTGCTCGCGTACCTTCGCCTCATCGCCAACCCGCGCGACGACGAGGCGCTGGTTCGGGCGATCGCCATCCCGCGCCGGGGTGTCGGCGACGTGGCACTCGCGACGCTGGCCGAGCAGGCTCGTGCGTGGC
This sequence comes from Gemmatimonadales bacterium, assembly GCA_050732955.1. Lineage (GTDB taxonomy): Bacteria > Gemmatimonadota > Gemmatimonadetes > Gemmatimonadales > GWC2-71-9 > Palsa-1233. Next base: position 16,350 of record JBOHRY010000387.1, read on the forward strand.
AGGTGCCGCTTCTCGCCGCCGCCGCCCGCGCTGACACCATCGCCGCACTGCGTCCCAATCTCAAGACGGCGTTCACGGCGTTCGCGGCGCTGATCACCGCCCTCACCGAACGCGTCGGCGGCAAGCCACCCGTCGCCGTGATGGACGAGGTGGTACAAGCCATTCAGCTCGAGGCCACGCTCACGGCCGAGGGAGTCGAAGGAATCGAACGCTGGGAAAACGTCCGCGAGTTGATCGCGGCTGCGTCGGAGTGGTCGGAGATCATCGCCGACGAGGGCGATCCCGCGACGCCGCTGCAACGCTATCTCGCCGAGGCGGCACTCCTGTCGGCTGTCGACACCAGTGCCGGCCAGCCCGACGGCGTCACCTTGATGACACTGCACACCGCCAAGGGTCTCGAGTGGCCGATCGTCGCGATCGCAGGGGTGGAGGAGGGGTTGTTCCCATCCGGCCGCTCGCTTGAGCTCCCGGAGGGACTCGACGAGGAACGGCGGCTCTGCTACGTCGGCATCACGCGCGCGAAGGATGCGCTGATCCTCACCTGGGCCCGAGCCCGGCGCCGCGGTGGTGACCTCCGTCCCGGAATTCCGTCGCGTTTTCTCCGCGAACTTCCGCCCGAACTGGTTGATGAACGGCGGACATCTTACGCCGTCGGCTCGGTCAGCGGGTGGGGCGGGGGACGCGGATGGTCGGGCGGACGCGATACTCGCGGTGCTGCGCGGTCATATTCCGTTCCTCCGCCGCGCGATCGGGTCGGCCAATATTCCGCGCCGTCGTCGATCGATGCGGCCACCGAAAGCCAGGACGCTCCGCGTTACGTCAAGGGTGAACGCGTCCGGCACCGGCGATTCGGATCCGGAGCGATTCTCGGTCTCAGCGGCCTCGGCAAGGAACTCAAGGTGTCGGTGGCGTTCGACGATCCGGAGATCGGCACCAGGCAACTGCTTGTGGCGCTCGCGGGCCTCGAGCGCGATTGGGAGAGTGCATGAAGATCGGACCTGACGACGTCAGGCATGTAGCCCGCTTGGCGGAGCTCGCCGTGGCCGATGCCGACCTCGTCGTGCTGGCGACCCAGCTTGAGGGGATTGTCAATTTCGTCGCGCAACTCGACGAGGTCGCCGTCGGCGGGCCGCCCGTGGCTGTCGTGATTGGCCCGCAGGCGACGCGACTCCGCGCCGACGCGGTCGACCCGGTGCCGCTCGATCGCGGCCCGGCGGAATTCGCGCCGGCATTTCATCACGGATTCTTCGTGGTGCCGCGCCTCGGCGGACTGGCCGACGAATGACGGCGCGCGAACTGGCAGCGGAAACCGGTCGGCGGCTCGCCAATGCCGAGCCGCTCAATGCGGCGCTGCATTGGTCACCGGAGTTGCTGGACCGCGAAGCCGCGCGGCTCGACGCGGCCGCTTCGGGTGTGCTCTCGGGAACCACCGTGGCTATCAAGGACAATTTGGTCACACTCGATCACCCAACCACGTGCGCGTCGCGGATCCTCGCCGGATATCGTTCGCCGTTCGAGGCCACGGCAGTTAGTCGACTGCGCGATGCGGGCGCGATGGTCGCTGCCAAGGCCAATCTCGACGAGTTCGCCATGGGTTCGTCCACTGAACATTCTGCGTTCGGCCGGGTGCATCACCCGCTCGATCCGGACCTGGTACCGGGCGGCTCCAGCGGCGGCTCTGCCGCACTGGTCGCAGCGGGGGTGACCACCACCGCCCTCGGGTCGGAAACGGGCGGGTCGGTCCGGCAACCCGCGTCGTTTTGCGGCGTGGTCGGCATCAAGCCCAGTTACGGCCGCGTCTCGCGTTTCGGCCTGGTGGCGTTCGGTTCGTCGCTGGACTGCGTCTCGACGTTTGGTCAGTCGACTGCCGCCGCGGGCGAACTCCTCTGCGCCATCTCAGGTGAGGACCCGCTCGATCCGACCACGCGAGCCGTGCCGCCGCTCGCCATGCCCGTGCCGCGCCGCGACCTCCGCGGTCTGGTTGTCGGCCTGCCGCGCGAGTATTTCCCGGCGGACCTTCATCCCGGGGTGCGCGCCGGCTGCGATCGTGCCGTCGCGATGCTCAAGCAACTGGGTGCTGAAATCCGTGAAGTGTCGTTGCCGCACACGCGCTTCGCGGTTCCCACCTATTACATCGTGAATCCGGCGGAAGCCGCGGCAAATCTGGCACGATTCGACGGCGTGCGGTTCGGTATCCGGGAGATCGGCCCGGAAGGCGATGTTCGTGCGCTCTACCGCGCGACTCGAGGTGCGGGCTTCGGTGCGGAAGTCCGGCGGCGGATCCTGATCGGGACCTTCGTGCTGAGCGCCGGCTATAGCAATCAGTACTATAGTCGCGCGCAGGCCGTTCGCGGGCTCATCATCCGGGATTTCGAGGCGGTCTTCGCCAGTGGAGTGGATCTGCTGTTCACGCCGACGACCCCGACGCCGGCGTTCCGCGCTGGCGAGAAGACCGCCAACCCGGTGGAGATGTACCTCGCCGACATCTTCGTGTGTCCGGCCTCGCTGGCGGGACTTCCCGCCGTGTCGATTCCCATCGGACGGGATGAAGGATTGCCGATCGGCGGTCAGCTGATGGCCGCCGACTTCGAGGAGGCGACCATGCTGGCCGCGGCAATGGCCCTGGAATCCGGGATCGATGCGACCGCCGAGGTCCGCGCATGACCTGGGAAACGGTGATCGGGCTCGAGGTGCATGTGCAGCTGGCCACGCGGACCAAGATGTTCTGCGGCTGCGCTACCGGTTACGGCGAGGCGCCGAATACCAACGTGTGCCCGATCTGTCTCGGTTTGCCTGGCGCGCTCCCCAGCCCCAACGCCGAGGCAATCCGGCTGGGCACCATCGCGGCGCTCGCGCTGGGATGCGAGGTCCACCCAACCAGCGTCTTCGCGCGCAAGAATTATTTCTATCCCGACCTGCCCAAGGGTTACCAGATATCCCAATTCGACTTCCCGCTTGCCACGTCGGGCTCGGTCATGGCGGAGTCGCCGGATCGCGGGCCGATCGCCGTCAGCATTACGCGCCTGCACCTCGAGGAGGATGCGGGCAAGTCGCTGCACGACCGCATTCCGGGACACACCGCCGTGGACCTCAATCGAGCCGGCACGCCGCTCGCCGAAATCGTCAGTGGTCCCGATCTCCGGTCGCCGGCCGAGGCGCGCGCCTATCTCGTGACGCTGCGGCAGTTGCTGGTGTACGCCGGTGTCAGTGAATGTTCGATGGAGAAGGGATCGCTGCGCGTCGATGCAAATCTTTCGATCCGCCGCGCTGGCGCCCCGCTCGGCACCAAGACCGAAGTCAAGAACATGAACTCCTTCGCGAACGTCGAGCGGGCGCTGCTCGCGGAGCGGGAGCGTCAGGTCGCGCTGCTGGAGAGCGGTGGCGCGGTGTCGCAGGTCACGCTGAGCTTCAACGCGGCCACGGGTGCCGTGAAGCCGCTTCGATCGAAGGAGGACTCGCACGACTATCGCTACTTCCCGGATCCCGATCTTCCACCGCTGATCCTCGATCCATCGTGGATCGCCGATCGGCAGGCCGAGTTGGTCGAATTGCCGGCGGCGCGGCGCGATCGGTATCAGCAGGTGTACGCGCTGTCGCCGTACGACGCGAAGGTACTGACCCAGGAACCGGTGGTCGCCGACTATTTCGAGCGGGTCGTCGGAGCGGGCGTCGAAGCCAAGACCGCCGCCAACTGGGTCATGGGTGAGGCGATGGCGGGGTGGAACGAAAGCGGCAGCTTCGCGGTCGAACCCGCCCAGCTTGCAGCACTTGTCCGCCTGGTGGATCAGGAAGTTGTCTCGTTGCAGGCCGCCAAGCGGATCTATGCCGAACTCGTAACGGCACCGGAAGAGCCGCTGGCAGTCGCGGAGCGTCTGGGACTCTTGCAAGTGCGGAGCACTGATGCGCTGGGCGGATGGATCGACGAAGTATTGGCAACCCATCCCGACGAAGTCTCGAGGTATCGCGCCGGCGAGAAGAAGTTGACCGGTTTCTTCGTGGGTCAGGTCATGAAACAGAGCGGGGGAAAGGCCGACCCGAAGGCGATTCAGCCGCTGCTCGTCGAGCGGCTGAGCCGATGAGCCAGGTGCGGTCGATCGCGGATATCCGGTCGGACTTTCCTGCGCTCCGCCGCCAGCAGGGCGGCGTACCCGTGGCGTATTTCGACGGGCCGGGTGGCACGCAGGTGCCGCAGGTCGTCGCGGACGCGATGTCCGAGTACCTGCTGCACCACAACGCCAACACCCACTGGCGCTACCCCACGAGTGAAGAAACCGACCGACTGCTCGACCAGGCCCGCGAGGTCTTCGCGGAGTTCCCCGGCGCGGTGCCGAACGAGATCTCGGTCGGCAACAACATGACCCCGATCGCGTTCCATGTGGCGCGAGCGCTCGGCCGCGACTGGACGCCCGGCGACGAAATCATCGTGACCGAGCTCGACCACCACGGCAACGTCGCGCCATGGCAGGCGCTGGCGCGAGACCGGGGGATCGTGCTGCGCTGGCTGCCGATCGAGACGGACACCTGCACGCTGCGACTCGACGAGCTCGGCGCAATGCTCGGTCCGCGGACGCGACTGCTGGCCATCGGTGCGGCATCAAACATTGTCGGTACGGTATCCGACGTTGCCCGTGCGGCTGCGATGGCGCATGAAACCGGCGCACTCGTGTTCGTCGATGGCGTGCACTACGCGCCGCATGTTCGTCCGGATGTCACGGCACTTGGCTGCGATCTCTTCGCCTGTTCCGCCTACAAGTTTCACGGACCGCATATCGGTGTGCTCTGGGGCCGGCGCCCGCTGCTGGAGCGGCTCGACGTTCCGCGCCTGGAACCCGCTCCGGACACGGCGCCGGAACGACTGGAAACAGGTACCCAGAATCATGAGGGCATCGTGGGCGCCGCCGCCGCAGTCCGGTGGCTGGCGTCGCTCGCACCGTCGGCACCAACGTTCCGGGAGCAGCTCGCCGTGAGCTTCGGCGAGATCCATCGGCGGGAAGCCGAACTGCTCGATCAGCTCTGGCAGGGACTCGGTGCGATGGGCGCCGTGACACGGTTCGGGCCGCCGCCGGCAACGCATCGCACCGCGACGGTGTCTTTCACGGTGCGGGGCCATGATTCCGAGGCCGTCGCGGTGGCGCTCGCCGGCGCAGGATGTTTTGTCTCGCATGGCGACTTCTACGCCTCAACCGTGGTTCGCCGCCTGGGACTCGAGCGCGAAGGCGTCGTCCGAATCGGGGCCGCATGCTATACCACGTCGGCAGAGATCGATCGAGTGCTCGCCGCGGTTGCGCGCCTCGCGACCTGAGGCTGCAACCTCAGCCGCCGCTCCTGCGTCTGTCAGGTAATGCGCGAACCTCCGGCTAGCTGGTTCACCCCGTGATGGACGACCTGCAGACCCGGCTCGAGTCGGTGCTCGGGTCCGGATACCTGTTGCAGCAGGAACTCACCGGCGGCGGCATGTCGCGCGTTTTCGTGGCGCACGACATCACGCTCGATCGGCGGGTGGTCGTCAAGGTGCTGGCTCCCGAGCGCGCAGGCGAGCTCTCGACCGAGCGCTTCAGGAAGGAAGCGCTGCTGGCGGCCTCCCTGCAGCATCCGCATATCGTCCCCATCCTGGCCACTGGCGCGGTCGGCGGCATGCCGTACCTGATCATGCCGTTCGTCGACGGCCGATCGCTCAGGGACCGGCTGGATCGCGAGGGTCGTCTCCCGCTGCGTGACGCCGTGCGAATCCTGCTCGACGTCGCGCGCGCATGCGCGTACGCGCACGAACGTGGAATCGTGCATCGCGACATCAAGCCGGACAACGTCCTGATGAGCGGCGATGCGGCGATGATCACCGACTTTGGTGTCGCGAAAGCCGTCGCGGCCGGCGGACGCGGCGCGGTTGAGTCGCGTCTCACCCAGGAAGGGTTCACGGTCGGATCGCCGCGCTACATGGCGCCCGAACAGGCCACCGGTGATCCGGATATCGATCACCGCGTCGATATCTATTCCTTCGGCGTCCTGGCCTTCGAGCTGGTCGCGGGGGAACCGCCGTTCAATTCGCCCTCGTCGGCGGAACTGCTGCGCTCGCATCTTACGGTTCGGCCGCTCGATCTCCGGTCGGTCCGCGCCGATGTTCCGCCCGCGTTCGCCCAACTGGTGAATCAATGCCTTGCCAAGCGGCGCGACGACCGTCCTCCGAACGCTGCGGCACTGGTGACCGCGCTCGAGGATCCGGGGATCGTGTCGTCGTCGCGGTCGCGTCGCGCGATGGCGGCGTTGCCGGCAGGAAATCGGCTCTGGTATTCGGTGGCCGCGGTCGTGGCGATCGTGGCGCTTGGGATCATTGCGTGGCGAACGCGCGGCTCCGCGGCACCCGCGCGAATCGATTCGATCGCCGTGCTGCCGGTGATCGACCGCACGGCCGATTCGGCCTCCGAGTGGATGGCGACTGGCCTCACCGATGAAGTCACTGCGGTGCTGGGCCGCACGCCCGGATTGCGTGTCGCCGCGCGGCGCCTGGTCGAGCGCTTTCGTAGTGACACGGCGTCGCCGACGCGTATTGCCGAGGTGCTCGGCGTGCGATCGGTGCTCGACGCCACGCTGACCCGCACCGACAGCAGCAACTATCAGCTCGCCGCGCAACTCATCGACGCCAGCGACGGGCTGGTGCTGTGGAGCGCGTCGATACGCGGGTCTCGCAGTGACGTGCTGGCGCTGCAGGATTCGGTGATTGCTGGTGTGCTGCAGGCGCTCGGCCGCGCGCCGGACACCGTCGCGACGTCCGTGGCGCTCGAGGATCCGGTGGCGCGGCGCGCAGCCTGGGCGGAATACCTCCGGGGCCGGGACGAACTTCGGCAACGGGGCAGCAGCCACCTCCGGCTGGCGATCTCCCATTTTGCCGATGCGCTCCGCACCGACGCGATGCTGCCTCAGGCCTACGCGGGACTGGCCGACGCATGGACCCTGCTGCCGCTCTACGATCCCTCGGCGGGCCAGCAACCGCTGTCACGGGCGCTCGATGCGGTCAATCACGCCCTGGCCCTGGATCCGCACCTGCCCGAAGCGCGGGCGGCACGGGGACACTTGCTGGTCGGTCTCTGGCAGTGGTCGGACGCCGAAACCGACTTGCGCGCGGCGATCGCCGCCAATGGAACGTTGACCGATGCGCGCCAGTGGCTGGGGGAAGTGCTGTTGCTGACCGGACGTCATGCGGAAGCAGTTCGAGAGCTCACGGCAGCGAGAGCGCTCGACCCGACTTCTCCTGTCGTCGTTGCCATCCAGGGGCTGGCGCTCGGCGTCGACGGTCAGTTCGACGCTGCACGCGCAGCGGTCGCCGCCGCCGAACGTCTGGATCCGTCGTTCGCCGAGGCGGAGCTGTTCGAGGGAGCAGTGGATCTCTTCGCTGGGCAGCCGGCTGCTGCGATCGCAGTGCTGCAGCGTGGGGCGGCGCTCGGACCAACCGACCCGATCCTGCTCGGACTGCTGGGGCAGGCCTACGCCATGGCCGGAAACACGGCCCAATCTCGCGCGGTGCTCACGGCGGTGGACACGCTGCCCCTGGGCATTCCGCGACACGGGGCGCGAGCTCACGTGGCACTCGGGCTGCACGACACGACGACGGCGCTGGCGGAACTCGAGCAGGCGGCGGCCGACCGCGAGCCGATCTTCGCAGCCGAGCCGCTCGGTACCCCGCTCTTTGCGAGCATACGCCATGCGCCGCGCTTCACGTCGCTGCTGGTGCGGTTGGGATTCCTGCCAGCCGCGATCACCGCCATCCAGGGTTACGGGGCGAGCCATTGATCCCGGGTGCGGGCGCTCGTCGCACGATCGTCTCCCCAACGGCGTGCAACCTGCGCGCCAGAAGGAGGCGACAGAATGCGACATCTCCGAAGCATCACACTCGCGCTCGTAACAGGCGCGGTTGCCGTGGCGGGTTGCGGTCCGTATCACGGCGGGTACGCGGTATCGGCCGAAATGGGACCCGGCGTCGACCTGTACGGTTACTACCCCGATTACTGGGGCGATTGGCGCACCAATTATTCGCTCTGGTCGCCGACAGTGGTATACGAGTACGGCGGTCGCTACTACCCGACCCGGGTACGCAACGGACGGCCGGTGTCAGTATATCAGTATCGCAACCAGTACTTTCTGCCGCCGCGTGACGGGAAAATCGGCCAGACCGATCACCGGATCGACATGCGGCACCGCCCCAGCAACCAGGATTACCAGCGGGCGCGGCCCCGGCCCGACGGTCGTGGTCCCGGCGCGCCCTGAGGCAGTCACGAAGCGATAGCTGTTCGCAAGATCCGCGAGTTCGTCCGGTCAGCCGGCTGATGTCGGCGCTGGACGGATTCGCGGATCGATCGTTTCCGGTGGCAGCCCGAAGTGCGCGTCTGCGATCGTCTCGAGCCAGTCGCGCTCCGGGGCGCGGTGCCCGCGCACGGCGTCGCGTCGAACGGACTTGCTTCGCAGGATGGCAATTTCGCCGTTCGGGTCAGCCTGATACACCGGCGATTCATCGCGGGCGAGCACCGATCGTATGTAATGTGTCGCGCGATCGAGGTGCGACGTGATGAGTTCAGCCGGCAGCTCCCACCGACTCTGGTCCTGTGCGATCTGCAGGCCGACCTGCCAGGGCCGTGAATCGGTCAGTCGAACCATGCCACGGAACAATCGGCGATTGGTGCGCACCGAGAAAATCGTGGGCGAGAGGATCCGCTCCAGATGCGCATCAGCTGGCCGATGGTCCAGGCGAATCAGGTCGCGCGCGGCAGCGGGAACGGCATTGCCCAGGAGGAGCTCGACTCGCGCCTCCCACCAGGTGTGACCCATGGCGCGTGTGCTGCTGGTCACCACGAGCTGCCGCGGCACATAGTAGTTGTGCGCCACGACGTCCGCGGCGAGATGGGCGAGATACCCGAGTCCGAAGGCGCGGAGCGCATCGCTCGGCGCGAGTTCGTAGACCTCGCGCCCGACATGCCACGCATGGCAGTGGCGGTCGGCGGGAGCGAATTTCTTCGCCATGGTCGTATCCGCCGCGATACTGCCGTAGAGAAAATCGTAGGGAAAATCGCGCAACAGGTCGCTGACCACTTGTGGCAGCAACTCGAGGGAGCCGAGAATCCGCTCGCCGAGGACCACGGGGGTACCCGGGGTCCAGGCGTAGAGCGGGTGCGGCAAACAGACGATCAGCAGGGCGACCAGGACAAACGCCCCCAGCAACTTCACGCCGCCCCCCGCCTCCGCGGCCGCACCAATCGGCGCAACTGGCCGATCATCCCGACGCCGCTACGCGCCGTCTGGAGTGCCGTGCTCACATCCACGACGGTGGTCTCGATCTCTTCCCGCGCCACTTCGACCACCGCCTCGAAGTCAGCCAGGTGGCGCTTGGCGCGCTTCACTCCGCGCTCGACATCGTATCGGATGCGCCGCGTCGTTTCGATGATCTGCCGCGCCTCTTCCTGCGCCAGGTCCGCCACATCGACCCCCTTCTCGCTCAGCCGGCGCACGGCGTCGAGCGTTGGCGCGAGATCGGCGCGTAGTCGCGCGACCTCGCGCGCCAGGGATTCGCCGTGCTCCTTGGCTTCCCGCAAGGTGATGAAGAGCATCGCGGTGAGCAGGCCCGCCGCGATGGCGATGACCAGGAGTGACAGTGCGACTACCGGAGCGATCCAGGCTGGCACGGTTCCTCGGTTCTCGGACGTCAGTCCAAATACTAATCCCCTGATCGCACCCCGCTTGCCCCGGCCAGCCAGCACCGCGAGCTTTGCGCGATGGCTCCCCGTTTCGTTGTTACCGGCGGCCGCACGCTGGCGGGAACTATTCGACCCGCCGGCAACAAGAACGCCGCACTTCCCGTCATCGCTGCTTCGCTGCTTGCCGGCGGCCCGGTGTCGCTCGCGAACGTCCCGCGCATCCGGGACGTCGAGACACTTCTCGAACTGATCGCCGGCCTCGGCGCGTCGGTCGAGTGGGTGGCGGCCAACACCGTCGCCATCGACACGCGGGGTGTCCAGGACCGGCCACTCGATCCGGTGCTCTGCACGCGCATCCGTGCTTCGATCCTGCTCGCCGGCCCGTTACTCGCACGATTCGGCAAGGTGGTGCTCCCGCCTCCCGGTGGAGACGTCATCGGCCGCCGCCGGGTGGACACCCATTTTCTTGCGCTGGAGCGGCTGGGAGCGCAAGTCACGGTCGGCGACGCCTACAAGATCGAGGCGCGGCAACTCGTCGGCGCCGATGTCTTCCTCGACGAACCCAGCGTCACCGGAACCGAGAATGCGTTGATGGCCGCGGTGATGGCGAACGGGCGCACCGTGCTACGCAACGCCGCGTCCGAGCCTCACGTGCAGGATACCGCCCGATTCCTGGTGGCACTGGGCGCGGAGATCGACGGAATCGGGAGCAACACCTATCTGATCAATGGCGGCCGGCCGCTGCATGGTGCGGAGTACGCCATTGGTCCCGACCACATCGAGATCGGGTCGTTTGTCGGCCTCGCCGCGGTGACCAACGGCAATATCACCATCGAGAACGTGCGACCGGATGACGTGCGCAGCATCATGCTGGGCTTCGATCGCCTTGGTATCCGGGGGCAATTTGACGGCGACCGACTGGTCGTCGCGGCGGGGCAGGAACGGCGCATCCGTCCCGATCTCGGAGGTCACGTGCCCAAGCTGGAAGACGGCCCCTGGCCGGCGTTCCCTGCTGATGTCATGTCGATCGCCGTGGTCGCGGCGACGCAGTGTGACGGAGTCGTGCTGATCCATGAGAAGATGTTCGAATCGCGTCTCTTCTTCGTCGACAAGCTGATCGGGATGGGTGCACGCATCGTGCTCTGCGACCCGCACCGCGCCGTCGTCAGCGGCGCGTCGAAATTGCACGCGGGCCGCGTCGAGTCACCGGACATCCGGGCCGGGATGGCGATGCTGATTGCTGCGCTGGCCGCCGACGGCACCAGCGAGATCAACAACATCGGCCAGATCGAGCGCGGCTACGAGCGGATCGACCAGCGACTGCGCGCGCTCGGCGCGGCGATCGAGCGTGTCGACGGCTGACGAAGTCCGGGCGGATTCACCACTGCCCCTCTGGGAAGTGCCCGGCTGGCGTGAGCGCTTCGGCGTGGTGGCAGGGATAACCGGTCGCGGGGACGATCCTGCCCATCCGTTTGATTTGGGACTCTCATCGCGGGCGCCTATCATCGAAGTCCTCGGACGCTGGCGCCAGCTTCGGGATGAACTGCGCTTTGTGGGTCAGGTCGCGGGTTATCAGGTCCATGGCGATCGCGTCGCCTGGCACGAAGGGTCCGGACCCGCCAGCTGGACGGTGCTCGATGCCACCGATGGACACGCCACGCGAACCCCCGGCAGGCTCCTCCACGTCACCGCAGCCGATTGCGTTCCTGTCTACCTGATCGCTCCACGCTATCGTGCGATCGCCCTGGTCCACGCGGGCTGGCGAGGCACCGCTGCCGGCATTGTCGGGCGCGCGCTTCAAGTCCTTCGTGAAGCCGCTGGCGCGCCAGCCTCGGACATCGTAATGCATGCGGGCATAGGCATTTGCGGATCCTGCTATGAAGTTGGGTCTGAAGTGGTGGAGGCGCTGCGGCAGCCGGTGACCGGGTCCGGTCCCTGGCACGTGGACCTCCGCGACGTGTTGCTCCAGCAGGCCAGATCGCTCGGCGTTGGCGAGATGACAGCCAGCGGTCTTTGCACGGCCTGCCATCGAGATCACTTCTTCTCGCACCGGGGATCGAGGGGGAGCGATGGGCGAATGCTGGCCTATCTGGGCATGCCCGCGTAGCGGCATCGTTGCCGGCTGGTGCTTACCTTCGAGCCGGCCCACCGATCAGCTTCAGCGCCAGGCTGCGGATGGCGGCGAACGACGACTGGCGCGACCCGCTCCCGCCGATCTTTTCGGTGTTGAACGCCGCAACGATCGCATCGGACGTCGCTGGATTGAGATAGATGAACGCCGTGAAGCCGGCCTGGCTGCCGGTGTGACCGACAAACTTGACGCCATCCTGCCATACCACGAAAAACGAGATGCCGGTGGTTTCGATGGTGCGGCCGCGGGACGACGAGTCCGCTGCGCGCTCCACCTCGGAAAAAAATGGCCGCCACATCTCTTCCAGGTCCCGATGCGGCAGGACCAGGTCGTAGCGCGCCTGGAGCGCGGTGTCGCCGTGAGATGCGTCGGTGAGGAACGCGAGATAGGTCTCGAGGTCGGCCAGCGGCGCGTTCCATCCGCCATTGGGAATGGTGACTCCCGGATCGAAATCCGCACCGTTGTCGATCACGATGTCGCGGCCAGTCGCCGAGTCATGAGTCGCGTAGTAGTTGTGGGATCGGTCGTTCGCGAGATAGTACGGCGTGACGCCGAAGTAGCTTCGCGTGAGCCCCAGCGGTGACAGGACGTTCTTCTGGACGTAGGTCTCCCACGGATCGCCGCTCAGCTGCTCGATGACACGCGCCAGGTAGATGAAGCCGGGATTGGAGTAGCTGTACCGTTCGCCCGGCTTGAACAGCAACTCCTGGTACGGCATCATCGCCACGAGCTGGGACCAATCCGTGGGCTCGAATGGTTGCCACGGCTTGCCGTCGGTGTACGGCCAGGTCGGATTCTGGAAGCCGGCGGTATGGGCGAGCAGCATGCGCAGCGAGACGCTGTCGATCGAACCATACGCGTCGTGCACGCGCCGGAGCTCGGGCACGTAGCGCACGATCGGATCATCGAGCGAGAGCCGGCCCCGGTCGCGGAGCTGCATGATCGCGATCGCAGTAAGCGTCTTGGTGATCGAGCCGTAGTGATAAATTGTCCGCTCGGTGACCGGCGTCCCGTCGGCGCGATCAGCCAGGCCGTACTCGTGGTGGGCGACGACCTTCCCAGCCTGCATCCACGCGACGCTGGCGCCCACGATCCGATCGCTGTCGGAGTATGCGTCGAAGGCTGCGGTGAACGCCGACCACGCAGAGGCGGCGGGCGCAGGCCGCTGACCGGGCAGGTGCGTGACTCCGACGAGCGCGAGGAGAGCGGCCAGGCGGCGCGATGTCATCGGTACCTCCGGTTGACCCGCCCTCGCAGCGGGGGTATCTTGTGGCGTTGGGGCAACTTGCGTGGGTCTGCGAGGTGTCGGGTTTCCCCCGGCACTTTTTGTTTCTCCCCCTACACGATCGCCCCGTCCCTCGATCAGTCCGGCCATCAGGCCAGCCGGTCGATCCGGTACCGGCAATGGAAGCAGGAGAAGTATGATGGCGACATCCGCCGACCTGGTAACTGCCTTTCGCGAGCTGTCCAATGCGAAGCAACTGGAGCGTTCCGAGCTGCTGGACCTGCTGCGCGACGGCATTCATGCAGCGCTGATGAAGAAATATGGCCCCAACGTCCGCTTCGAGCTGAACGTCGATGAGTTGCAGGGCACGCTGTCGGTGATCCGCCTGCGTCAGGTCGTCGAGACGGTCGAAGATCCCAGTTCGCAGATCAGCACCGAAGAGGCCCGCTTCGAGGATCCCGACTTCCAGGTCGGCGACATGCTCGAAGAAGAGGTGCCCTTCGACGTACTGGGACGGCTCGCGGTTCAGGCGGCGAAGCAACGCATCATCCAGCGCGTTCGCGAAGGCGAGCGCAACCGGATTCGCGACGAATTCGCCAACAAGGTCGGCGAACTTCTCTCCGGCGAGATCCAGCAGGTCGAGCGCGGCAAGTTCGTCATCATGTTGAACCGGTTTCGCGAGGCGGAAGCGATCGTCCCGTACCGCGAGCAGAATCATCGGGAACATTTCCATCAGGGTGACACCATTCGGGCGGTGCTCAAGCGTCTGGAAGAGACGCCCAAGGGTCCGCGCCTCATCCTGTCGCGCGGCGATCCGCTCTTCGTGATCGCGCTCTTCAAGCTCGAGGTTCCCGAGATCCAGCAGGGCATCGTCGAGGTCCGCGGCATCGCACGCGAGGTCGGCAGTCGCACCAAGGTCGCCGTGATTTCGCGCGACGACGCGATCGATCCGGTGGGAGCCTGCGTCGGCCTCAAGGGTTCGCGAGTGCAGGCCGTGGTCAACGAACTCGGCGGCGAGCGCATCGATATCGTGCCGTGGTCGCCGGATCCCGAGCGCTTTGCGCGCCTGGCGCTGGCGCCCGCGCGAGTCGCCAAGGTCTTCTCCGACCCCACCAGCAAGACGATTCAGGCTGTGGTGGACGAAGATCAATTGTCGCTCGCGATCGGACGCAACGGACAGAACGTGCGTCTTGCCTCGGAACTGACCGGATGGAAGATCGACCTGTACTCGAGTCGCGAATGGCTGGAGCGCGGCGGCGAGGGACCACTCTTCGCTCTCCCGCCGGTCGAGGATGAGGCGGAGACCAAGGTTCCGCTGTCGCAGCTCGAAGGCTTGTCGCCGGAACTGGTCGCGATTCTCGATCAGGCGCGATACACGACGCTCAAGGATGTCATCGATCTGGAGCCCGAGGAGATCGCCCGGATTCCAGGGATGACGCAGGTGACCACGGACGAACTGGTCCGGTTTCTGAGCGAATTGACCGAAGAAGAGCCGGATGCCGGAGCCACAGGCAGCGGCGCGTGAAGCACTGCTGGGTTTGATCGGTCTGGGCGTGCGCGGCGGGTTGGCGCTCCCCGGAGTCGATGTGACGTGCGCGTGGGTTCGGCAGGGCAAGTGCCAGGTGGTGATCGTGGCGGCCGACGCGTCGCGACGGGCAAAGCACAAAGCCGTCGATCCAGCGGTGCGGGCCGGAGTGCCGGTGGTAACGGGCCCGAGTGCGGCGACGCTTGGTGCCCGGCTGGGACGCCCGCCGGTGATGGTGATCGGAGTACGGGACCGTTCGCTCGCAGCAGGGATCATCGCTGCGGCGACACGGGGGACGGATTGACGGAGGAGTGAGTGGTCAAGAGTAGAGTGCACGACCTCGCCGCTGAATTTGCTGTTCCGGTGGAGCAGTTGATGGGGATGCTGCGCGAGATGAACATTTTCGTGCGGAGCCACCTCTCCGCCCTCGAGCCGGACCAGGTATCCGCGGTGCGGGTGCGATGGGAGCGCGAGAAGCGGAAGGCCGCCGAGGCGCCGGCACCGAAGCGGAGTCGCCGCAAGGTGGTCGAGGCGGCGCCGCCCCCCGCGCCGGCTGACGCCAAGCCGGTGCGCCGCCGCCGGACTGCGGCCGAGGTCGCCGAACACGAGGCGAAGGCCGCGGCGCTGGCCGAGGAAGAAGCCGCTAACGCTCCGTTCGACCTAGAACCGTTGATGCACGACGCGCCCGTGAGCGAACCGGTGAAGCCGGCGCTCTCGATCGAGGAGCGCGCCCGTTTGTTGTTCAAGGACGTGCCGCCCGCGCCCGCGGAACCGGTTGTCGAGCCGCCCGCGCCTCCCCAGGACCGGGTCGCGGCGGCGGATCAGGCGTCGCTCGCTGCCCGGCCGCCGATTCCCCCGCGCGTGGCACCGCCCTCGGCGCGCCCCGCAGCGCATACCGGCGTCCCGCCGCGCCCGTTCATTCCCCCGCGTGTCCAGCGTCCGGCGCCGGGTTCAAGCTCGGGCATGCCGGGAAACCGTGGCCCATCGGGGCCGGGTGGCGGGCGCCCGCGTCCGGTCTTTTCGTCCAGCACGCCTCCGCCATCGCGCAGTGGTCCGCCGGCGCCGAGCGGTCCGCCCGTCCGTCAGTTCGGGCCCGATGCGCAACCGGGTGGTGGCCGCAAGAAGGGCAAGAAGGGGAAGAAGAGTTTCGTCGACCAGGATCAGGTCCAGGCGAACATCCTCAAGACGCTGCAGGGGATGAAGGGTGGCTCCGCACGCAAGAAGAGCCGCTCGGACGAGCCCACATATCGCGAGATCATTGCGTCGCGGGCGGCGGAGGAGAAGGCGCTGGAGAAGACCCGGATCCGGGTCAACGAATTCATCTCGGTCAGCGAACTCGCCGACGCGATGAAGGTGCCCGCCAACCAGATCGTCGCGTTCGCGTTCAAGGAACTCGGCCTGATGGTGACGGTGAACCAGCGCCTCGACTTCGACCAGATCGAACTGATCGCGTCCGAGTTCGGCTTCCAGGCAGTGAAGGAACAGGAGTATCACGCCGAGGTCGAGCCCGAACCGACGGCGGAAGAGGGCGAACTCGCGCCGCGGCCGCCGGTGGTCACCATCATGGGCCACGTCGATCACGGCAAGACGTCGCTGCTCGACTACATCCGGAAAGCCAATGTGGTCGCGGGTGAAGCGGGCGGCATCACGCAGCACATCGGCGCATACCACATCGCGCTGCCGGGGCACAAGGCGATCACCTTCCTCGACACGCCGGGGCATCAGGCGTTCACAGCCATGCGCGCCCGCGGCGCGCAGGTCACGGACATCGTCGTCCTGGTGGTTGCCGCCGACGATCAGGTGATGCCGCAGACTATCGAGGCGATTTCGCACGCGCGGAACGCCGGCGTGCCACTCGTGGTCGCGATCAACAAGATCGATCTCCCCAGCGCCAACGTGATGAAGGTGAAGCAGGACCTCCTGCAGCAGAACGTGGTGCTCGAGGAATTCGGCGGCAAGGTGCTGAGCGCCGAGATTTCGGCGAAGACCGGACAGGGCGTGCCGGAATTGCTGGAGCAGATCCTGCTACAGGCCGAAATCCTGGAGCTCAAGGCCAATCCCGATGCCAAGCCGCAGGGGTCGGTGATCGAGTCGACGCTCGACGCGGGCAAGGGGCCGCTCGCCACGGTGCTGGTCCAGAAGGGCACGCTTCACGTCGGCGACAATTTCATCTGCGGCAAGTATTCCGGCCGCGTGCGCGCGCTCTTCGACGAGCGGGGGAAGCAGATCAAGGCCGTGGGTCCGTCGATGCCGATCCAGGTGCTCGGCTTCGACGGCGTGCCGTCGGCCGGCGACACCTTCCTCGTCGTCTCCGACGCCAATGAAGCGCGCGAGATCGCGCAGAAGCGACAGCGGCTCGAGCGCGAAGCGCAGAATCGCCGGTCGGCTCGGGGCGGAACGCTGGAGGATATCTCGCGCGCGCTCAAGGAAGGCGCCATTACCCAGCTGCGCATCATCATCAAGGCCGACCAGGGTGGTCCGGCCGAGGCGCTCGCCGATGCGCTGGCGCAACTCGGCACCAGTGAGGTGCGCGTCGACATCGTCCTGCGCGGCGTCGGCCAGATCAGCGAGAGCGACGTGCTCCTTGCCAAGGCTTCCGGCGCCATCATCCTCGGCTTCCACGTGCGTCCCGATGCCAACGCGCGGGCCGCTGCCGAGCGCGAGGGCGTGGACATTCGCACCTACCGCATCATCTATGAGGCGGTGGAGGATGTGAAGAGTGCGCTCGAAGGCCTGCTCAAGCCCGAGGAAAAGGAAACCATCCTGGGCGAAGCCGAAGTGATCGAGCTCTTCAAGGTGAGCCGCGTCGGCACCATCGCGGGCTCCGTGGTGCGCAGCGGCGTGATTTCGCGGACGTCGAAGGTCCGCGTGATCCGCGATGGCGTGGCCATCTATACCGGCAATCTCGGCTCACTCAAGCGATTCAAGGACGACGCCAAGGAAGTCAAGGAAGGGCTCGAGTGCGGTATCGGCATCGAGAACTTCAATGATCTCAAGGTGGGAGATCGGATCGAGTCGTTCCGGATGGAAGAGGTCAAGCGGACGTTGGCCGCTTCGGCGGCGCAGGGTTGAAGGCGCATGGCGAAAGGTTCGTCGCGGCGGCCTGAGCAGGTTGCGGAATCCATTCGTGCCACGGTGGCGGAGGCGCTCTTGCGCGGTGACGTCCGCGATCCGCGAGTGCAGCTGGTCACCGTGAGCGGAATCGAAGTGACACGCGACCTGGGCCACGCGACGTTGCGCGTGGTGCCGCACGGGACGGAGGAGGAAAAGGCCGCTGCGCTGGCGGGACTTCAGAGCGCGGCCGGATTCCTCCGGGGCAAGGTGGCGCGGACCCTTTCGACCCGCACGGTTCCCGAACTGCACTTCGTGCTCGATCGCGGGTTCGAGCATGCCCGGCGGATCGATCAGCTGCTGGCAGAAATCAAGCAGGAGGAGGGGTCCTCCTGATCGGAGGGCTGCTCATTGACAAGCCGGCCGGATGGACGTCGCACGATGTCGTCGCGGTTGTCCGTCGGCAGCTCGGCACCCGCGAAGTCGGTCACGCCGGGACGCTCGACCCGTTCGCCACGGGATTGCTCGTGGTGCTGGTGGGCCGGGCGACTCGACTCTCCCGCTTTGTGGAGGCGATGCCCAAACAGTACCGGGCAGTGGTCCGCTTCGGTCGAGTGACCGACACGCATGATCCCACCGGCGTGGTGACCGCGGAGCAATTGCCGGAACACTGGCCTGAACGAGCGGACCTGGCGGAACTGTTGTCAAGATTCCTCGGCAAGCAGGAGCAACGGCCACCGGCGTACTCGGCGAAGCACGTCAATTGCACCAGGGCGCATACGCTGGCCCGTCGCGGTGAGGTGCTCGACCTGCCCGAGGTACCGGTCGAAATCCATCGTCTGGAGATCATGGACTGGAGCCCGCCGGACCTGACACTGGACGCGACCGTGGGGCGAGGCACGTATCTCCGGGCTCTGGCGCGTGATCTGGGCGCGACCGCTGGAATCCCGGCGCACTGTGCAGCGTTGCGGCGGACAGCGATCGGGCCGTTCACTGCGGACGATGCAGTTGCGCCGCTCGACGCCGGTGCGGAACGTCTGCAACTTCCGGCGGCGATGGTGCCGATGCTCGTCTCGGAGACGGTGAATCCCGAAGGTGCGCGTGAGCTCGGCTTCGGGCGGCGAGTGGCACAGCAGCGCGCGCACGAAGGCAATGGATCGCTCCTGGCCGGGGACGGCAGGTTGCTCGCGATCGCCGAAGGTCGCGGCGGCTGGTGGCATCCGGTGGTGGTGCTGGAGCCGGCATCGTGAGCCGTGCGGCAGGAAACGTGGTGACCGTCGGCACGTTCGACGGCGTGCATTGGGGCCACCATGCGGTGCTGGAGGCCGCGGCGCGGCGAGCGGATCGATCGGGGTACGGCAGCATGCTGGTCACCTTCGAACCGCATCCGCTCGAAGTCGTGAATCCGGCGGCGGCGCCGCCGAGGCTCACCACCGCGGTGGAGCGCCTCGAGGC
Source organism: Gemmatimonadales bacterium (assembly GCA_050732955.1). GTDB lineage: Bacteria > Gemmatimonadota > Gemmatimonadetes > Gemmatimonadales > GWC2-71-9 > Palsa-1233. The sequence continues at coordinate 35,417 of JBOHRY010000387.1, forward strand.
GATCGCGACGAGCTCGCTCGGCAGGATGCTGGTCCTGCATTTCGACCGTACCGTGGCGGCGAAATCGCCGCAGGAGTTCGTGGATCAGGTGCTGCTCGGCCGCTGCGCGATGCGTGAGCTGGTGATCGGCCACGACCATGGATTCGGACGCGGGCGAAGTGGTGATGCGGCGACCCTCCAGGAACTGGGGCGGGCGCGCGGCTTTCCGGTCGAGGTCGTCGACCGGGTGACGCGGGATGGTGTGCCGGTGTCGAGCACGGCGATCCGGCGTGCGATTGCCGGTGGTGATTTCGTGACGGCGGCGAGGCAGCTTGGGCGGCGGTATTCGCTCAGTGGCGTGGTCCAGCGCGGTGAGCATCGCGGGCATCAGATCGGATTCCCGACCGTGAATCTCGCCGTGCCGGCACGGAAACTCCTGCCGCCCGACGGCGTGTACACCGCGGTGGTTGAAACACCGGCGGGACGGTTTGGCGCCATGATGAATCAGGGGCACCGACCGACGTTCGATGACGGCCGCCAGCTCGTCGAAGCGCACTTGTTCGACTTCGACGGCGACCTGTACGACCGCTGGGTGCGGATCGAGTGGATCGCGTCCCTGCGTGAGATTCGCCGCTTCGATGGCGTGGTGGCGCTCCGGCAACAGCTGGAAGACGATCGCCTGCATGCCCTGGCCATACTGGCCGGGGCGCGCCTGGACCCCGACGCGCCGTTCGCGGCGCCCGAGTAACGATGCTATCAACGATTCGCAGTCGCATGATTCTCATCGGCGTGATGATCCTGGCGTCGATCATCTATCTCATTCCGCGCAACGAGACCGTTCGCGAACGGGATGCCAAGGGCATCATGCAGGATGTCGTCACCAAGCGCGTGCCGATCCGGTACGGCCTCGATCTGCAGGGCGGCATGCATCTGGCATTGGGGCTGGATACCAGCGCCAAGAAGGTCGCCGATCCTGCCGGCGCGATCGATCTCGCGCTCACGGTGCTGCGGAAGCGTATCGACGAGTTCGGCGTCAGCGAACCGCTGATCCAGAAGGTCGGCAGCGACCAGATCGTGGTTGAGCTGCCTGGGCTGACCGATCCCGAGCGCGCCAAGCGAGTCGTCGAGAGTCAGGCGTTCCTCGAGTTCCGGCTCACTGACAAGTCGGGGGCCCTCGACGCGGCGATTCCGCAGATGGATCGCGCCTTGGCGCGACTGGGCGTCAAGAGCACCGGCCCCGCGCCAACGCCCAATGCCGTGTCCGCACTCCTGACCGGTGATACCACCAAGAAATCGGCAACAGACACCAGCAAGGCCGCGACCGACACGGTCGGAGCCTCGGTGCTCGCCGGACTGATTCATCCGGCGTCCGATTTCGGCATGTCGCCGATGCCTGGCGAATACGCCGTTCTCGAGACCGCCTACCCGCGAGTCGACTC
>JBOHRY010000388.1:0-3817 GCA_050732955.1 Gemmatimonadales bacterium
CCGTATCCCTGTTCCCTGGTCGGCATGGATGACTGGACCACCGCGCCCATCTTATGGAGGAGCGCCCGGAAAGTTTCTTGCATGTGCTTGACCTGCAGGTGTTCGTGATCGGACCATTTCCAGTGGAAACGCAACACCGGAATTCCCCATTGGTCTACCGTCCGCGGATCCAGTTCGCAGTAGGAATCCTCGTTGGGGATCATCTCGCCGCGGCCCGAAAACCCGATGGATGAACCCCAGTAGCGACGATAATCGTTCTTGAGCGATGCGCCGTAGCCCCCGCCGGGTTCGTAACTCTGGATGCCGCCCATGAAGCCATATCCGGGCATCCCCATCCCACCCCAGATCTCGATGTGATAGCCCCGCGGAAAATCGAGCTTCTTGTTGTCGATCCACCACGGCATATAGAGGTGTGCGCCGCCGACGCCGTCGCAGTTGTGGCGCGGCTGATCCATCAACGCCGGAATGAAACCGCCGACGTCCGTCCCGGTGGTGTCGGTGACGTACTTGCCGACCGTGCCGCTCGCGTTGGCGAGGCCCGCCGGGAATTTCGACGACCGCGAGTTGAGCAGAATCCGCGCCGATTCGCAGGCACTCGCCGCCAGCACCACGATGCGCGCGTCCACCCGCTGCTCGGTGCGGGTCGCCTTGTCGATGTACACCACCCCGGTCGCCAGTCCGTCGTTGCCGACGGTCACCTCGCGGACCATCGCATCGGTGTGCATCGTCAACTTGCCGGTGCGCGCGGCCGGCTGCAGCAAGACGTTGGTCGATGAGAAATTGGCGTTCACCTTGCAACCGCGGTTGCACTGGCTGCAGTAGTGACAGGCGGGGCGTCCGTTGAGCGGACGCGTCAGGATCGAGAGCCGCGACGGGATACAGGTCACCGCCTGCTTGTCGGCGGCTTTCTTGACGAGCATCTCCCAGCAGCGCGGCTTGGGCGGCGGCAGGAACACGCCATCCGGATGGTTGCGCAGTCCTTCGTGACTGCCGAAAAGTCCGATCAACCGGTCGACATCGTCGTAGAATGGCGCCATGTCGTCGTACGAGATCGGCCAGTCGTCGCCGAGCCCGTCGGCGGTCTTGTGCTTGAAGTCGTCGGGACCGAACCGGAGCGAGATGCGGCCCCAGTGATTGGTCCGGCCGCCGACCATGCGGGCGCGCCACCACTGGAACTGGCTTCCCGGCGCGGTCGTGTACGGCTCACCCGGGACGTTCCAGCCGCCGATGCACGCGTCGTGCTCACCGAACGGACGTTCAGCGGTGCCGCGCCCACGGAGCGGGGTATCCCAGGGCTCGACGAACATGTCCGAGTCCTTGGTGTTGTCCCACATGCCGCCGGCCTCGAGCAGTACCACGTTCGCGCCAGCCTTGGTGAGTTCGTATGCGGCCATTCCGCCGCCCGCACCTGAGCCGACGATGCAGACGTCGTACACATCCCGCCGCGTATGGATTGCCATCAGTTGTCCGGGTAGGTGGGTCCCGAGGAACCTACGCGACTTCGCCCGCGCCGTGAAGTAGTGCGGCGCGAGCCGGACGCCGTCGGTGGGGCGGCAGGTCGGTCTGGGCTGTCACGATGAGGCGCCCGTCGGCGTCGTTGGCTAACTTTTGCAACCTCCACCGTTCTGACCTACCTGCTGGTCGAACTCGGATTCGCCAGCTGCTGTTTTCACTCACGGGATCGCTGAGCCGATGCGCGTGCTGTTGGTAGAGGATGATGCTGAACTGGCCGCGTTGGTCGCTGGCGGACTGCGCGAGCAGCACATCGAGGTCGCCCTCGCCGATTCGTTCGCGACCGGACGCTCGCGGGCCGTGATCGGCACGTACGACGTGCTTGTTCTGGACGTAATGCTCCCAGGTGGATCCGGGTTTGACCTGTGCCGGGCGCTACGCAAGCGAGAAATTGCCACACCGATCCTGATGCTTACTGCGCGGGATGCGGTCGAGGATCGTGTGACGGGTCTGACCGTGGGTGCCGACGACTACCTGACAAAGCCTTTTGCGTTCCCCGAGCTCGTCGCCCGGATTCGAGCACTCGCCCGGCGGCGTCCGGCGCTTGTGCCCCGGATCAGCACCGTTGCTGATCTGGTCGTCGATCTGGACGCCCGGACCGTCAGTCGCTCGGGAAAGGAGATCCGGACCACGGCACGGGAATTTGCATTGATCGAATTCCTGGTGGTGCGCGTCGGCAAGGTGGTGACCCGGGCCGAAGTATCCGCGCACATATGGGATGACAACCACGACCCGCTTTCGAACATGGTGGATGTGCTGATCAGTCGCGTTCGCCGCAAGATCGACGACGGGTACTCGGTTCGTCTGCTGCACACCCTGCGCGGCGCAGGGTACCGCCTTGGCGCGTAATTCGCCCGGAACGGGTGGCAATGTCGCCCGTCTTCGCAAGCGCCTCACGGCGTGGTATGTCGGCACGCTCGCACTCACGTTGATGATTCTCGGCACTGCGTTGTACCTCACCATCAGTGAACAACTCAGCCGCCGCATCAGGCGCACACTGCGTCAGCGGGTTGCGTCCGTCGAACGTGCCGCGCGCGTCATTGATTCAGCTACCAATGCGCCCGAAACCGTGACCGCCCGCCTGCGAGAGCTGCGCTTCACCGATCGCGATGTCTTTCTCCTGACTCCGACGGGCGTTCCGATTGCACCACCGAGCGCGCCGCCATGGGTTCGGAGTGTCGCGAAACGCGCCGTGAACGGCGGCACATACACGGCCGAGCGTGCGCCCGACGGGCGAGGTCGGCTTGAGGGTCTTCGGGTCTGGGGCGAAAGGTTCGTAGTGGGAGATACCGTCGCGCTCGTTGCGCTTGCCGCGTCCGAACCAGCTGAGCTGGAGGATCAGTACGCGGGACTCATCGTGGCGTTCGGCGGCGCGGCGGCGCTAGCGCTTATCCTGATTTCTGCGGGAGGCTGGTTCCTCGTTCGCAAGTCGACCGCTCCGATCGAGCGCACGATCGTGCAGATGCGAGAATTCATGTCGGACGCAGCCCACGAGCTCCGGACTCCGGTCACCGTCATTCGCACCGGGGCCGAGGTCGCGACACAGCAGCCTCGGGACCCTGAACAATACGTCACGGCCCTCACGGGAATCGCGGCGGAAAGCGGACGACTGAGCGCGATTCTCGACGACCTGCTGATCCTTGCACGCGCCGATGCAGGTGCGCGACAGGTGGAGCGACGACCACTTTTTCTTGATGATGTCGCTGCCGATGCGGCGCAGGCTGCGCGTCCGATGGCCGAGGCGGCCGGAGTCGCACTTGTGGTGGAACAGTTCGACGAAGTGGAGATCACCGGTGATCGAACGCTCGTCCGTCAGCTGGTGATGATCCTGCTCGACAACGCGATCAAGTATACGGCGCCGACGGGCACCGTATCGCTCCATGTCGGCCGCAACGTCGGTGCGCCGTCGGTGATCATCACGGATACTGGTATCGGTATTCCTGCCAACGATCTGCCAAGGATCTTCGAGCGTTTCTTTCGCGTGGACCGCAGCCGGTCCCTGGGTGCCGCTCCCGGGCGAAGCGCTGGGGGAGCCGGACTTGGGCTCGCGATAGCGCGCTGGATAGCCGATGCACACGGCGCGGCGATCACGGTGACATCGACCGTCGGTGAGGGCACGACGGTAGCGGTCCGGTTCCCCGAAGCTTCGCCCTAGGCGCTCGCGCGCTGGCCGGATTTGTAGACCACACGATCAGGCGTCGATTCGCCGTTACGGCGCCAGGACAGCTACCTCCAGGCTCCGGGTCGGCGACGAGTAGGAGACGTAGACCTTGTGGGTCTTTTCGTCGACTGCGCAGGTTCGCGC
>JBOHRY010000389.1:0-11315 GCA_050732955.1 Gemmatimonadales bacterium
GCTTGAGGCCCTGGATGCGATCCGGCTCGTCCCGACGTGCGGTGAGGACGATGACACCCACGTCGCGCGTCTCGGGACGCGATCGCAACTCCGCCAGGATGTCATAGCCGCCGACGCCGGGAAGCATGAGGTCGAGCACGACGATGTCGGGACGTTCCTCGCGGGCGGCACGGAGCGCGTCGTTACCATTGGCTGCGGTCGACACCCGGAACCCGGCCTTGGCAAGGTGATATGCGACCAATGCCGTGATGTCCGGTTCGTCGTCGACGACCAGCACGCGATGACTCACACCGGCTCCCGGGTCATGTTGCCCCAACGAATACCCCGTTGCGGCAGCGTCGCAAGCCACTCTACGTTGCTCGAACCCTCCTCGTGACGGGATATTTACCCAAATGATATCCGGACTGATCCCCGTGTTCCTCAACGGGCGGCCGTGCCACGTGTCGCCGGGATGCACCTTGGTCGAGCTGCTGTCGCGCCAGGACCCATCCTTGGCCGAGGCGCTCGAGCGGGGGACTGCGCTGGCCACTGATGCCCGGGGAATCGCGGCGGACCCAGCGGCCGTCATGCCTCCCGGTGCGATCTTCCGGGTCGTGCGTAGTGCGCGGACCGATAGTATTCCGGATGCGTGATTTTCTTCGCCGCCTTCCCAAGGCGGAGTTGCACGTGCATCTCGATGGTTCGTTGCGCGCCGCGACGATGATCGAACTCGCCCGCCAGGCGGATGTCGTCCTGCCGCGCCACGAAGCAGACTCGCTTCGCCAGTGGATGCTGGTGAGCGACGCGCGCCATCTCGCCGACTATCTCGCCCGCTTCGAATACACGATTGCCCTCTTGCAGACGCCGGAAGCGATCGAACGCGTCGCGTACGAAATGGTCGAGGACGCGGCCGCGGACGGCCTTCGCTACCTCGAGGTTCGCTACTGTCCTCGCTTGAGCACGCAGCAGGGGCTCTCGATGGACGAGGCCGTGGCCGCGGAGTGGCGCGGCCTGCAGCGTGGCCAGCGCGATTTCGGCGTGATCACCCGCATCATCAATTGCGCATTGCGCCAGTTCGAGCCTGCGATCTCGGTGGCGATCGCCGAGCATTCGGTTCGCATGCGCGACCACGGCGTGGTCGGCTTCGACTTGGCGGGTCCCGAGGCGCAGTATCCGCCGGAATTGCACGCCGAAGCCTTCACCGTCGCCGCGCGAGGCGGACTGGCGATCACCGTGCATGCCGGAGAGGATGCCGGCCCGGACTCGATCTTCGAGGCGATTCATGCGTGCGGCGCCGTCCGCATCGGGCACGCCACGCGCCTCGTCGAGAACCCCGAGCTCCTCCGCTATGTCCGGGATCGCCGCATCGGCATCGAGGTCAACATCACCAGCAACCTGCAGACGCGCGCCGTCCGCACCGCCGCCGAACATCCGGTGCGACGTTATTTTGACGAGCAGCTGGCGGTGACGCTCTGCACCGATTCCTGGCTGATGAGCGGCGTCACCCTGTCCGATGAATATCAGATCGCACACGACGCCCTGGGCTTCTCGCGTGTTGAAATTGAATCGATGGCGCTGACCGCCTTCGAGCAGGCTTTTCTTCCGTGGCCGGAGCGTCGCGTACTGCTCGCCGACGCCCGCGCCGCCATCGCGAGCCTTCCCTGATCCGCGGCCCCGCCGCGGCGGAGCCGCCCCGATGAAGCGTTCACCGGCGCGACAGTTCCTGCTGGCATTCCTCGGCACCACGGTCGCGGTTTCGGCGGCGTGGCTCATCCCCGGCGCCGCCGGACGTGGCTTCTCCGGACTCCTCGCGCAGGCCGCACCCACGTCCGTCACACCGGCTCCGGCCGTGGCCGCGCCGGTGTCGCTGCTCGGACGGCTCACCGGCGTCATCGGGATCGTGCTGATCCTGGCGCTGGCATGGGCGATGTCGCATCATCGCCGCCAGATTCGCTGGCGCACCGTCGCCTGGGCGCTCGCGCTGCAGCTGGTTTTTGCCGTCTTCGTGCTCCGCGTTCCCTTCGGGACGGAGCTCTTCCGGCACCTCGGTGACGCCATCACGTCGGTGTTGCATTACTCCTATGCCGGATCGGAGTTCGTCTTCGGCGAGCTCGGCAAGGCGAATTCGTCGCTCGGTGTGATCTTCGCCTTCCAGATTCTTCCCGCGATCATCTTCATCTCCGCGCTCTTCGCCATGCTCTACTACCTCGGCGTGATGCAGGTCGTGGTGCGGGCATGCGCCGCGGTGATGACGCAGTTGCTGGGAGCCAGCGGCGCCGAAAGCCTCAACGTCGGCGCGTCGATCTTCATGGGCCAGACCGAGGCCCCGCTCACCATCCGGCCGTTTCTCCCCAAGATGACGCAGTCGGAGCTGATGACGGTGATGACCGCCGGCATGGCGCATGTGTCCGGGTCGATCATGGCGGCGTACATCGCGTTCGGCGTCGAAGCCAGGCACCTGCTGAGCGCGGTGATCATGACGGCACCGGGCACCATCATGATGGCGAAGATGTTCGAGCCCGAAACCGAAGTCCCGGAAACCTCCGGGAATCTCAAGATCGACATCCCCAGAACCGACGTGAACCTGGTGGACGCCGCCGCGCGAGGTACGGGAGAGGGACTGCACCTGATGCTCAATGTCATCGCCATGTTGATCTCGTTCATCGCGCTGATCGCGCTGGTGAACGGCGCGATGGGCTGGGTGCACTCGTTCGCTGCATGGTTTCCGGCCAACCTGCAGACCGTGCTGTCGTGGGTCGGCCGCCCGGTCGCATGGGTCCTCGGAGTTCCCTGGAAGGACAGCGGTGCCATCGGCGGACTCCTTGGCACCCGCGCGGTGCTCAACGAGTTCATCGCCTTTGCGCAGCTGGGACCGATGAAGGGCACCCTCGACCCGCGCTCATTTACCATCGCATCGTTCGCGCTGGCCGGGTTCGCGAACTTCTCGTCGGTCGGCATCCAGATCGGCGGCATCGGGGCGCTGGCGCCCAATCGCAAGGGTGACCTGGCCCGGCTCGGGTTCCGCGCCATGCTCGCCGGCACGCTGGCGAATTTCCTTTCCGCGGCGATCGCCGGGATCCTGCTGTGAGTGGCACGCGAACCGCGGACATTGAAGCCGCGGCCGCGGCGGTTCGTTCGGCGATCGGTGCGCGCAACCCGCAGGTTGCCATCGTGCTCGGCTCGGGACTCGGCCGGCTCGCCGAGCGGGTCACCGATCCGGTCCGTATCGCCTACCGGGACATTCCCGGCTTTCACGTGCCGACCGTTCTCGGTCACAGGGGCGAACTGGTCGCCGGCGAGCTGGGCGGGACGCCGGTGATTCTCCAGAGCGGCCGCTTCCATATGTACGAGGGGCATCCGGCGCATATATCGGCGTTGCCGATCAGGGTTGTTGCGTCGTTGGGTGCGGAGACGTTGATCGTGACCAACGCCGCGGGCGGAATTCGCCGCGCGTTCACCCCAGGCACTTTGATGCTGATCAGCGATCATCTCAACCTCACCGGCCGCAATCCGCTGGAAGGAGAGGTGCTTCCGGGCGAAACCCGGTTTCCGGACATGACCGTGGCGTACGACGCGGCGCTACGCGAGCTGGCTCAGCGTGTCGCTGCCGAGCAAGGCACACCGCTCACCGAGGGTGTGTACGCTGCTCTCCTGGGCCCGACGTACGAAACGCCGGCAGAGATCCGGATGCTGGAACGCCTGGGTGCCGACGCGGTCGGGATGAGTACTGCACCGGAAACGATCGTCGCGCGGGCCCGTGGAATGCGCGTCCTCGGCATCTCGACGATCACCAATCTGGCCGCCGGCATCAGCGACGAATTGATGAGCCATGCCGACGTGATGAAGACGGCCGATCAGATTGCCGACCGCCTGGCATCACTGGTCGAGGGCATCGTCACCGCACTGGGCCGTTCGCCGGCGGCGCGGTAGCCCGCATTCGTGATGCGATCACGGCGCTCCATGCCAGAGTGGTGCGGCGCCGCGACCGAATCCGGGAGTCGCGCGCATCGCTTCCTGCACGTACTCGATGGCAGCGGTCACGGACTGTTCGAGGCTCTTGCCGTTGGCCAGACACGCCGTCATCGCGGCCGAGAGGGTGCAGCCGGTGCCGTGCATGGGCCGATTTCCCCAGCGACTCCGGGTATAGCGTCGCACCGTTTCCGGCGTCACCAGCACATCGACCAGGATGTCGCTGGCGAGATGTCCGCCCTTGACCAGCGCCGCGCGGGCACCGAGGTCGAGCAGCGCGTGGCCGGCCTGAACCATCGCATCGGGATCGCGCACGGCGCGTCCCGTCAGCCGTTCGGCTTCGTCGAGGTTGGGTGTGACGCAGGCCGCGAGCGGGAGCAGGCGATCCCGCAGCGCGATCACGGCGTCATCGTCGAGCAGCGAGGTACCCGAAGCGGCATGCATCACGGGATCCACGACGTAGCGGCTCCAGCCATTCGCGGCAATTGCCGATGCTACCTGCTCAACAACCGCACTGGTGCCGAGCATGCCGGTCTTGCACGCATCGGGCGGCAAGTCGCTCGCAAGCGCCGTCAGTTGCGCCGCCACCATCTCGGGCGGAACCGGGTGAATCGCGTGGACGCCGAGCGTATTTTGCGCGGTAACGGCCGTGACCACGGACTCGCCATAGCAGCCGAACGCCGCGAAGGTCTTGAGATCGGCCTGAATGCCGGCGCCGCCGCCGGAGTCCGAGCCCGCGATCGTCAGTGCGATCCGGTGCATGCCTTCTCCCACGTCACCTCCGAGCCATGGCCCTCTTGAGCACGATCCGGGACCTGCACCGCCGCAAGGGACGGGAGCGCCGCGGACTCGCCCTCGCGGAGGGCGTTCGGCTGGTGGAAGAAATGCTCGCGGCCGGAGTCCCCTGCAAGGGCGTCGCGATCGCCCCGGCGCTGGAGTCCACGCCGCGAGGAATGCAGCTGCACCAGAAGCTCACGGCTCGCGGTGCACCGGTGGAGACCGTCAGTGATGCGGATCTCGTCGCGCTTGCCGCGACCGAACACCCGCAAGGCATCGTCGCAGTCTATGAAGTGCGCGCCTGGTCGCTCGATGAACTCACACCGGCAGTGAAGCGGCCGGTCGTCGTTCTCGACGCGGTACAGGATCCGGGCAACGTCGGCACCATTGCGCGCACCGCGTGGGCGTTCGGCGCGGCCGGGATCGTGGCGCTCCCCGGAACCGCCGACCTCAGCAACCCCAAGGCAGTGCGTGGCGCGATGGGAGCGCTTTTTCACCTGCCGCATCGTCACGCAACCGACGAGGAGCTCGCCCGATTGCTGACGAAGAGCGGTGCTGCGCTCTGGGTGACGACGCTGGATGGCATGCCGATCGCAAGCGCCACAGCCGATGAGCCCGTGGCACTCGCGTTCGGCAACGAGGGTGCGGGTGTGCGTCCGGAGCTGCTGTCCCGCGCGTCACGCCGCGTCACCATCCCGATCCGGCCTGGGACCGAATCGCTCAATGTCGCGGTCGCCGCCGGCATCGCATTATATCAATTGATACAATGATGCCGGAATCCGCGGTCATTGTCATCGCCGGCGCGTTCGGGTTGCTGATCGGCTCGTTCCTCAATGTCTGCATCGTTCGCTGGCCGGCGCTGCAGTCGGTGGTCCGGCCGCGTTCGCGCTGTCCGCAGTGCGGTGCACCGATCGCATGGTACGACAACGTGCCGGTCATTTCGTGGCTGGTCTTGCGGGCCCGGTGCCGCCACTGCGCGCTGCCGATTCCATGGCGCTACCCGCTGATCGAGCTCGTCACGGCGGCGATCTGGATCGCCGCGGCGTGGGCCTACGGTTACGACTTGGAGGCGCTGCGCGCCGCGATCTTCGGCACCCTGCTGCTTGGCATCGCGGTTACCGATGCTCGCGAGTACATCATCCCCGATGAATTCTCGCTCGGCGGTATTGCTCTCGGCATCCTGCTGGCGTTCGCCGCCGGGTGGAGCGGTCATCCCGCGAATGCTCACGCGCTGCCATGGCCCGCCGCCGTTCTCGGCGCTGTCGCCGGTTTCGTCCTCCTCTGGCTGGTGGCGTTCCTCGGCACGAAGGCCCTGGGCCAGGATGCCATGGGAGGCGGCGACATCAAGATGCTGGCAATGATCGGCGCCTTTCTCGGCTGGCAGGGTGTTCTATTGACCCTGTTTCTCGGCGCGCTGCTTGGCACATTGATCTTCCTGCCGATCAAGTTGTCGGGTCGCGACAAGCTGGTGCCGTTCGGCATCTTCCTCGCGATCGGTGCGGCCGCCTGCTGGATCGCCGGTCCGGCACTCATTGCGTGGTATCGGGGTACGTTGCTCGGGTAGCAGGACGTCGCCGTTCCTGGAGCCTTTAGATGCGCAGAACCCGCCGAATCGCCTGCATCCTCGCCTGTCTCCTCGCCTGCCGCGGCTCATCGCCGTCGGCGCAGGCGATTGGCCAGCATCAGCTCGAGGCACTCGTGGATTCGCTGGTGCCGCCGGTGTCAAAGGCCGCCGGGTTGGCATTCAAGTCAACTCCCAGGTCGGCGGTGCGGAGCCGGGAACAGATCCGGGCATATCTGGTTGCCAAGATGCAGCGCGAACTTCCCGCCGCGCGTCTCGAGGGAATCAGCGACGCCTATCGCTTGCTTGGCATGATCTCCGACTCCGTCGACCTGCGTCAACTCTTTCTCGAGCTGTACACCGAGCAGATCGTCGGATTCTACGATCCCGATTCCACTGCGCTCTTTGCGGTTGCGGGCGGTGATCCCACGCAGCTCCGCCTGGTGCTGGCGCATGAACTGGTGCATGCCTTGCAGCATCAGTACCTGCCGCTCGATTCGATCCTGCACGATTCCACCGATTCCGACGCCCAGGCTGCCGCGCAAGCCGTGCTCGAAGGGCAGGCCACCCTGGTTTCGCTGGCGGTGCTGGTTCCCGGCATGGATCTCCAGACCAACGACACTTTCTGGACGACCTTCCGCGAGCAGCTCCGGGCGCAGCAGAGCGGCACGACGGTGTACGCCCGCGCGCCGATGGTTATCCGCGAAGGATTGACCTTCCCGTATGTCGATGGCGCCGAGTTCGTGCGATGGTTTGACCGCAATCATCCCGGGGAGGTCCCGTACGGTTCGCGGATGCCGAAATCGACGGAGCAGATTCTTCATCCCGACCATTACGCCAGCGGCGATGCGCCGATTCGCATACGGTTGAGCGGCGATACGGCCGGTGTCATCCTGGACGACACCTTTGGTGAATTCGACATCGACCTGTTGCGCGCCGCGCTGATTCACGCCGCCAATGTCCAGACCGATTCGGCGCTGGGGTGGGGCGGCGACCGGATGCGCGTATACCGGTCGGCTGCCGGGCCGGCGCTGGTCTGGGTGATCGCGTGGGACGATCAGGCCGGTGCGGATCGATTCCGCACCAGGATCGGCAACTTGCTGACCGAGATGTCGAGACCCGGCTACCGGGTCACGGTCGAAGCGCTTCCGGTCGAGGGGAAACCCGGCACGAGAGTCGTGGTGGCCCCCGCCGCATGGGCGGGATGGAAGGCGCTCCCTAAGCCTTAGGCCTCAGGCATTGGGCGTTAGGCGACGCCTGGTGTCTGGCCGGTAGCCCGGCCGGCCAAGCCCAACGCTTAGCCCATAACGCCTAACGCCTAGTGCTTAAGGCTTGGGCCCATTTCCCAGCTCCAAGCCATCCCGGCTATCTTATAAGGCTATGTTCGACGAGCTCTCTTCCAAGCTGACGGACACCCTGAGGCGCCTGACCGGCCGGGGTGTCCTGACGGAAGAGGCGGTGCGCGAAGGACTTCGCGACATACGCCGGGTGCTCCTCGAAGCCGACGTCTCCTTCGACCTGACCCGCGAGTTTCTCGAGCGGGTACAGGAAAAGGCGGTCGGTGAGCAGGTCTTGAAGGCGGTCCGGCCCGGGCAGCAACTTGTCAAGGTGGTCTACGACGAACTCGTAGAGCTGCTCGGCGAGAAACAGGCGCCTCTGGCCTTCGCGTCAATACCGCCAACGGTGATCCTGCTGGTCGGCCTGCAGGGCAGCGGCAAGACGACGACGGCGGGGAAGCTCGCCAAGCGGTTGAAGGCGGAACAGAAGGCGCCGTTTCTCGTCGCGGCGGATGTCTATCGTCCGGCAGCGGTCGAGCAGCTGCAGACGCTGGCGCGGCAGGTGGACGTTGGCGTTCACGGCGAGCCCGGCGTCACCGACGTCGTCGGCATCGTAAAACGTGGGATCGAAGCGGCGTCGAAGGCGCGGGCTCGCAGTGTCCTGGTCGATACCGCCGGCCGCTTGCAGATCGACGACGAGATGATGCCGGAGCTGGTGCGGCTCAGGCAGGCAATCAGGCCGCACGAAATCCTGCTCGTTGCCGACGGGATGACGGGCCAGGATGCGGTGCGCATCGCGCAGGGCTTTCACGATGCCCTTGGCATCACCGGCGTGATCCTGACCAAGATGGACGGCGACGCTCGCGGCGGTGCGGCGTTGTCGATCTACGGAGTCACGCACGCGCCGATCAAGTTCGTCGGTACCGGCGAGGGACTCGACGGACTGGAACCGTTCCACCCCGACCGGATGGCGGGACGGATCCTGCAGCAGGGCGACATTCTCTCGCTGGTAGAGAAAGCTCAGCAGAATGTCGACGAAGAGGAATCGAAGCGGCTGGCGCGCAAGGCGACATCGCGGCGCGGCATGGACCTCGACGACTTCCTCACCGCGATGCGGCAGATGCAGAAGCTGGGGCCGTTGAAGAACGTTCTCGGCATGCTGCCGGGCGTGAACGCACAGATGCTCAAGGGCGCCAATCTCGATGAGAAGCGCCTGAAGCACGTCGAGGCGATAGTGCTCTCGATGACCAAGCAGGAACGCAGCGATCCCGAGGTGATGAACGGATCGCGCCGCGCCCGCGTCGCACGCGGCTCCGGGCGGACGGTGCAGGAAGTCAATCAGTTGCTGGCGCAGTTCAAGCAGATGCAGAAATTCATGAAGCTCGCGGGCAAGCCGGGGATGAAGCTCCCTACCGGCGGTCGGTCGTTTCCCCCGCGTTGAACCGCAGGCTGGAGAACAACGTCATGGCAGTTCGTATTCGTCTGCGCCGCGAAGGGCGCAAGAGCGTCCCGATGTACCGCATCGTGGTGACCGACAAGGAATCGCCGCGCGACGGCCGGTTCATCGAGATGATCGGGTCGTATCGCCCCAAGAACGCGAAGGACCCGTTCACCGTGAATGTCGAGAAGGCGCGGGAATGGATCGCCAAGGGAGCGACGCCCAGCGATACGGTCGCGTCGCTGCTCAAGAAGGCCGGCGTCTGACGCCATGACGACGGCGGCCGCGCCCCCGATCGTCGTCGGCCGGGTGCGCAAGCCGCACGGTCTCAAGGGCGAGCTCGCGATCTTCCCGCTGACTGACGACCCCGCGGCAGTGTTTGTCGCCGGACGGGTGTTGCAGCTGCGGGATCTTCGCGGCGAACTGGTGGGAGAGCTGGTGATCGAAGCGGCACGCATCTATCACCGCGAGTGCCTGATCCGTTTTCGCGACCACGAGCGCCGCGAGTCGGTGGAAGGCTATCGAAATCTCTTTCTGGCGGTGGCCCGCGGCGATCTGCCCGCGCTCGAGCCGGGCGAGGTGTATCAGCAGGAGATGATCGGCTGGGCGGTGCGGGACGAGCACGACGAGCCGCTGGGCATCGTCAGCGAGGTCTACGACTTGCCGCAGGGGCCGACCATCGAGGTGCAGGGCGCTCGACGCGAGTTCATGCTCCCGTTTCGCGCGGAGTACGTCAAGCAGGTCGATCGGGACGGCCGGCGGCTCGTGGTGGCCGTGCCGCCCGGATTGCTGGAGTAGGCGGTGCTCACCATTCAGGTGGTGACGCTCTTTCCGGAGACGCTGGCGCCGTACCTTGAGGCGAGCATTCCGGCGCGCGCGCGCGCTGCGGACAAGGTGGCGTACCGGCTGGTGCAGTTGCGCGACTTCGCGCACGACCGGCACCAGACGGTTGATGATTACGCGTTCGGCGGCGGCGCCGGCATGGTGCTTCGAGCCGAGCCATTTGTCGAGGCAGTGGAAAGCCTCGGCGCCACGGGTCCGGTGGTGATGCTCTCGGCGCGCGGACGCCGGTTCGGGCACGACGACGCCGTACGCTGGTCGCTGGGCGAGCGGCTGACGCTGCTCTGCGGGCACTACAAGGATGTCGACCAGCGCGCGGTCGAACTCCTCGGCGCCGAAGAGATTTCGATCGGCGATTTCGTCCTCTCGGGTGGCGAGCAGGCGGCGCTCTGCGTGATCGACGCGGTGGTGCGGCTCCTGCCGGGAGCGATCGGCGATCACGAATCGGCAAGTTCCGATTCGCACTACGACGGATTGCTGAGCCCGCCGAGTTATACGCGCCCGGCGAGCGTGCGAGGAGTAGCGGTACCCGAGGTCCTGCTCTCGGGCAATCATGCGGCCATCGCCGCATGGCGGCGGCAGCAGGCGGAAGCATTGACTCAGGAACGCCGGCCCGATCTCTGGGCGGCGTATACGGCAACGGAGCACCGCGATGGCGGTGCGAAGTCCTGACCACCAACCGCGCGAGATGCGCAGGGGCACCAGATGGGAATGGAAACGCTGGAGAAAATCTCGCGCGAGAATCTTCGGAGTGATATCCCGAAGTTCGATGCGGGCGATACCGTCAAGGTGATGGTGCGCGTGCGCGAAGGTGACAAGGAACGGCTGCAGGCCTACGAAGGCGTCGTGATCGCCCGCCGCGGCGGCGGCGTCAACGAAACCTTCACCGTGCGCAAGGTCTCCGCGGGCGTTGGAGTCGAGAGAGTCTTCCCGCTCCACTCACCCATGTACGCGACGATTGAAGTGGTCCGACGTGGCAGAGTTCGCCGGGCCAAACTTTACTACCTCCGCAAACTCAGCGGCAAGAAATCACGAATTACCGAGGATAGGGAAAAGTAGAACTCGGTTATTGTTGTTTCGATGCCTCCCCTCCGCCATGAACGCGCCGCCTGGTCTCTCGGTCGCTTGCTGATTGGCATCGATGAAGTGGGTCGTGGTCCGCTGGCGGGTCCGGTGGTCGCGGCGGCGGTGTGCTTTCCGCTGCATCATCGCGGCATTCGCGGCGTTCGGGATTCCAAGCAGGTTCCCGATCACGACGAGCGTGCCCGGCTGGCGCGGCGGATTCGCGGCGAGGCGCTCGCCTTCGGCCTCGGCGCTGCCAGTGTCCGCGAGATCGCCCGCGACAACATCCGCCGAGCCACCGCCACGGCGATGCGCCGGGCGCTGCACCGCTGCCGCGGCCGGCTCACCGCCGACGCGTTCGCCGCGATGATCGTGATCGACGGCCTTCCGCTGCCCGAGCTCGGAACGGAGC
>JBOHRY010000390.1:0-7092 GCA_050732955.1 Gemmatimonadales bacterium
GGTATGTAGTCGGTCCACGGGACGAGCGTCGTGCCGTCCACCGACAACCGGCTCTCGTTGTCGAATACCCGCTGGTCGACCGGCACCGTCTGGAAGAAGGTGCCGTCCTGGCCGGCGGGCAGCAGGCCAAAGCGCTTGACCTCGCTCGCGATATATTCCACTCCCATGAAGTTGCCGCGTGTGCCAAGGAACCGGCCGCCCATCCAGTCCGCGGCGAAGATGAACAGCCTGGTCCGCAAGTCGGCCGCGGTGATCGCGGCGGTAGTCGGTGTCGGCACGTGGGTGGTAGGGCGGAGCAGCGCCGCCCAGGGATCGGGGGTGGCGGCGCGAGCAGGTGCGGGCTTCCGGGGTGTCGTCGCCTGCGCTCCAGCGACCGACGGGACCAGGAGTACGGCGGCGAGGGTCAGCCGATGCATGCAGAACATGAACGAGTCCTGATCGAAGAGTGGCGTGCGGCCTCTCCCGACGGGAGATGCCGCGGTCGAGTTTCTAGGCCCGCAGGTGGTCCGCCCGCCAATCCTTGATCATCTGCTTGATGGTGCTGCGGTCCTGGATCCGCTGGTCGAGCACGGCCCGGGCCAGTCCGGGAAGCTCGCCGTCCGACGCGAAGCGGAGTGCAATGAACTGATCCCGGGTGAATTCCGGAATCCGCAACTGGAGGTCTTCGGGAAAGAGCCGGTGAAAGCGGGTCTGTTCTTCCAGCCGGATCACCCGATCCTGTACCGTGGTCGAGAATCGCCGCACCGAGAAAAAGAGGATCACCAGCGCGAACGCCACCAGCAGACTCATCACGTTGTCCAGGATCGGATACTTCACCGTGATGACAATGGCGTAGATGACATTGAGCAGCAGGATCGGACCCGCCACAAAATGAAACAGCGGCACGTAGCGTGGGTGGGTCTGATTGGTCTGGGTCGGCGCGTGGCTCATGGTAGCGATCCTCGGTCGGTGCGTCTGGCCGCGCTGTCAACGGAGCGCGGTCCGAGGCAGCATTGGTGAGGAATTCTACACCCGCACCGATGGTTCGAGCGCTGCCAGATCAGCTCGCGAGCAGATAGGCGCAGCCGGCCTGTTGCGCACGGAGTGCGGCGAAGACTCCCGACGGCTGCAGGATGACCCCGGGAACCAGGTGGTCCAGGGCCCGCTTGCGCGCCTCGTCCTCGGAGAGCTTGTCCGCGTCCTTGAAGCGATTCACCATCTCGCCGAAGGCGAAATTGCACGCCAGCACGATGCCACCCGAGCCGACGAACGACGCGAGGTTATAGGCGGCGAATTTGTCCGGAGTGCCCGGCGTCCGGGTGGCGATCGGGTTGACCGACGTCCACTTCTTTCCCTTCTCGTCCTTGAGCTTCAACTCTTTGCCGATGTTGAACCGCGCCCAGAACGCATCGTTCATGACCAGCGGAATTCCTTCGTGGCGGAAGACCAACACCGCGCTGCACTGCGCTGGAGCCGTGCCGTACACCTCCTGGTGTTCGTCGCGCCAGACCTGTGCCCGGAAAAGGGCGGCTCCTTCCGATACACGGGGCGAGTCGAATACCGCCTTGACGTTGCCGTTGACGCGGTCGCACCAGCTCATGTCCCATTTGTCGCTGACCGGTTGCGGTGATGCGAGGGACCTGCTCGCGATTCCTGGATGAACTCCCGAAGCCGCGACTACACCACCGGCGCCGAGCCAGCTGAGGAATTCACGGCGAGGTGTCGTCATGGGGCGAACTCCAGATGGCGGAAGGGATGATTTATCCTAATCCCGTCCGCTGTTCGCCGACAGCCGCACCACCGGTGCTGCCCGTGCCAGCGCCACCACCGCCATGGTCCCAGCCACCATCAGCAGCGCGGCCAGATCCAGCCAATTGGGCGCGACGCCGGCCGGGTAAAGCGACGGCATGATCAACCAGTACACATCCGCCAGATGCATGATCACCAGCCAGGCGCCAATCCACCCGATCGCCTGCCGGCTGCGTTTGAGCCGGCGTGACAGCAGCAGCAGGAACGGCAGCCCCGCCTGTCCGCCGAGCACCACGAACGCCACTGCGCGCCACCCGCCGTGCACTCGCACCACATACCAGGACGCATCGGCGGGAAGGTCCCCGATCCAGATGATCAGGAATTGCGAGAAGGCGATGTACGCCCAGAAGATGACGAAGGTGAAGATCATCGTCGCCAGCGCCCACGTCGACTCGACGGACTTGGCATCGTCGCCCCGCAGCGAACGTGCGCTGCTCACGGCGATCAGGCCAAACGATGCCAGGAAGCCGCCCGCGAACACATATACGGCATAGATGCTCGAGTACCATGCCGGATCGGTCGACATGAACCAGTCGAACGCGGCGAACGTGAGCGCCAGCCCGATCAGGATCGTTCCCCAGCCACTGACGCGGCGAAGTGCCAGGGTGGCCGCGGCGGCGCCCGGTGTGGCAGCGCCGGCGCGCAGTGAAAGGGTGCGCAAGCGCTCCGCGACTGCGATCCAGATGCCGAGATACGCCACACCGCGGATCACGAAGAACGGAACGTTGAGCCAGGCGTGCTTGGCAGCGACGTGGAGGTCTACGCCCGGCAACGACCACGGGTAAAGCCGCCGGAGAGCGAGGAAGATCGGCAGCGAGAGCACTGCCAGCGCCGGGAGCGAACCCGCAGCGATCAGGGCGTGGCTGCGCATCGAAGCGAACCAGCGGCCTCGCGCGAGATCGCCGATCGTGATCTGGAGCACGATTCCGACGATGGTCGATACGACCGCCGCCCAGGCAAACAGGTACGCTGCGAGTGCCCGATCGCTCTGGAGTGCGAGGCCGATCAACCATGCGATCGTGCCCGCCGCCGCGAGCGCCGCGCTCCGTCTTGGCAACGTCACGGAGCCGGAGGTGTGGCAGCGTGCCGTTGCAGTTCGCGCAGGTAGGTGATGACTGCGCGCCGGTCGGCCGCGGAGAGTGCCGGACTGAGCGCCGGCATCCGACCGTAGCCGTGATCGATGATGCTGTCGATCCGATCCGGCGACAACCGGCGAACGGAGTCGCCGAGCAACGATGGCGGTCGCGGCGGTTCCATGTTGCTGGCGACCACGCTGACACCGTCACCCCGGTCGCCATGACAGAGGGCGCAGAAGATTCGGAACCGCGATGCACCCAGCACGGTGTCGTTGGCACCAGCTCCGTGATCCGCAGTATCTGCCGCGGATTCGCGCGATACCGTGCCGGCTGGCGGGAGCTGCATCGCCTTGCCGTCAGCGAAGAAGCCGCTCTTCCCCCACGTGGTGTACTTCGGCTGCGAACGCATCCGGTTCCAGTCCCAACCCTTCCCCATGCGTTCGTGGCACGCGCCGAGCGAGCCCACGAACAACAGGGTGAAGCACGCGCACCTCCAGGTTGTCATCAGCATTCGAGCCGCCAGACCCGGCTGGCGCCGGCTTCCTGCAACAGGTGCTCGACTCCAGTCGTCGCGGAGGCATCGAGTTGCTCGGTGAGCAGCCAGAATCGGTCGGCTGACACCCGGTCGAAGCCATCCGCTTCGTCGATCGGCGCCCAGAGGCGTGGCAGCCGAAGCGTGATCAGCAGCCCGAAGAACACCGCCAGCGCGGCGCCGAGAATGGTGAGCTCGAACGTGACGGGTATGAACGCCGGGATCGGGTGCGCCGGCCGTCCCCCAACGTTGAGCCGGTATGCATGCACATCCGACCACCATTGAATCGCGAAGCCGGTTACCGCTCCGGCGAGCCCG
Organism: Gemmatimonadales bacterium; assembly: GCA_050732955.1. GTDB lineage: Bacteria > Gemmatimonadota > Gemmatimonadetes > Gemmatimonadales > GWC2-71-9 > Palsa-1233. Next base: position 3,715 of record JBOHRY010000390.1, read on the forward strand.
CCGGCCAGAGCGAGGCCGGCGAGGATCGGACGGCGCAGCCCGAGCTTGCCATCGAGTTCCTCGACGTCATGCGGTGCGTAGGTCGTGAAGGTTCGATGACCCGCCGCCGCGAGCGCATCCACGCCGGCAAGCAATGCTTCGGCCGAGCCGAATACCGCCGCTGTCCGCTCGACGCCGACCGAGGCGCTCATGCGGCACCCTGTCGGCGCGTCGGCAACCCGGCCGCTCGGCGCGTGAGATGGAACTGCAGTTGCTTGAGTTCGCTGAGCGGCATGAACGGCACCCAGCGGAGGAAGGTGAGAAAGAGCAGTCCGAAAAGACCGATGCTTCCCAGCAGGAGACTCCAGTCCACCAGCGTCGGCACGTACGCATGCCAGCTGCTCGGCAGGTAGCTCCGCGTCAGCGATCCCACGATGATCATGAAGCGTTCGCACCACATTCCCGCCCAGATCAGGAGTCCCGCGATGAACAGCGCGGCGGTGCTCCGGCGGATGCGCGCCGACCAGAAGAGTTGCGGCGTGAGCACGTTCACCGCGGTCATCAACCAGAACACCACGGCGAACGGTCCGCTCGCGCGCGCGGTGAGCATGGTGAAGCGCTCGAACGGATCCCCGCTGTACCAGGCCATGAACGCTTCGCAGAGATAGCTGTACGCCACCAGTGTTCCGGTCACCAGCAGCAGCTTGGCCATCAGGTCGAGGTGGCGTGGTGTGATGAGACCTTCGAGCCGGAACGCGCGGCGGATCGGGATGATCAGCATGAGCACCATCGCGAATCCGGAGTAGATCGCACCGACAACGAAATACGGCGGGAAGATTGTCGAGTGCCATCCGGGGAGCTGCGTGATCGAGAAATCGAGACTCACGATGCTGTGCACCGAGACGACCAGTGGCGTGGCGAGGCCCGCGAGGAGGGTATACGCCAGCCGGTAGTGTTGCCATTCGACCGCGCTGCCGCGCCAGCCCAGGGCAAACACTCCATAGATCCGGCGACGCGTGCGCCCGGGAGCTGCGTCGCGCGCCGCTGCGAGGTCGGGGACCAGGCCGAGATACCAGAACAGCAGCGACACCGTGAAATAGGTCGTGATCGCCGCGACATCCCACGGCAGCGAACTGAGGAAGTTGGGCCAGACACCGGTGGTCGCCGGGTAGGGCACCAGCCAGTAGAAGAACCATGGCCGACCGAGGTGCAGGATCGGGAAGATCATCGCGTTGACCAGCGCAAACAGGGTCATCGCCTCGGCGATGCGATTGATCGATCCGCGCCACCGTTGATTGAGCAGCAGCAGGAAGGCGGAAATGAACGTGCCCGCGTGGCCAATCCCGATCCACCAGACGAAATCGGTGATGGCGTACGCCCAGGCCGCGGGGATATTGTTGCCCCACGCGCCGATGCCGCGGACGAACGTGATGACCACTCCCGCGACGAATGCCAGCGAGAGTGCGCCGCAGACGGCGAAGAGCGGTCGCCACGCTCGCGACGGGGTCCAGAGCGGGGCGAGGAGACCAGCAGTCAGCTCGGCGCTCGTCCGGTTGTCGGCCATGATTGTATCGGTGCCGGCCCCCGGTTCGACATTCGTTGCGGCGACTGAAGTCATGCCGGACCGCCATCGTCCCGCGCCAGATAGCGGACCCGCGGAACGGTTCCCAGTTCTTCCAGCGCACTGAACGATCGCGCATCGGCGAAAGCGCGCCGGACCTCGCTCGTGGGGTCGGTCAGCGAGCCGAACACGATCGCCTGTGTCGGGCAGCTCTGCTGGCACGCGGTCACCACCGGCCCCGTGGCAGGACGTCCTTCGAGTTCGGCCTCGCGCTGCGCGCGCCGGATGCGCTGTACGCAGAAGGTGCATTTCTCCATGACGCCGCGGGCCCGGACCGTGACGTCGGGATTCTTCGCCATCATCCCGAACTCGCTGACGTGCGCGTTGTAATCGAACCAGTTGAAGCGGCGCACCTTGTACGGGCAATTGTTCGAGCAGAAGCGGGTTCCGACACAGCGATTGTAGACCATTTCATTGAGCCCGTCGTCGCTGTGCACGGTCGCATCAACCGGACAGACATATTCGCACGGGGCGTTCTCGCAGTGCTGGCAGAGCATCGGCTGGACGCGAAACGCCGGTGCCGCCGCCGGGCCTTCCACGTAGCGGTCGATCCGGATCCAGTGCATCTCCCGGCTCTGCAGGACGCCTTCCCGGCCGACGACCGGAATGTTGTTTTCGGCCTGGCACGCGACCACGCACGCGCTGCAACCGGTGCACAGATCGAGATCGATCGCCATCGCCCATTGATCGGCGCCGTAACCATCGGGCGCCGGAGCAGGGGCGTGATACAGCGCCAGCGGAGGCCGGGGTGTCGTGCCGGATCCGAATACCGCGCTCTTGCGGTCCGCGATCGACCAGTGTTCCTGGGTGAGAGCCAGCCTGCGCCGGTCGCCGGTTCGCGTGACCGTCACGCCCGCGAGACAGAAGGACGAACTCAGGTTACGCAGCGCCGCTGCGTCCACGCCGATCGGCGCCGCATCGATCATCCCTGGATGGCGGCCGTATCCCAACGCCACGGACACTGCACCATCGGCGTGACCAGGCACGACAAGCGCTGGGATTTCGATGTGCGCGGATCCGGCGCGCAGCGAGACGATGTCGCCACTCTCGACGCCAAGGCGACTCGCCAGTATCGGTGACAGCAACGCCGCGTTGTCCCAGGTCAACTTGGTGACAGGATCTGGCAACTCCTGAAGCCACGCGTTCCCGGCAAATCGTCCGTCGTAGACCGTCCGTCCGGGTGTGAAGACCACCGCGACACTCCCGGCCTCGTTCATGGGCGGATTGCCTGCTTCGATGGGCGATTGCATCGATGCAGCCGGAGCGACTCGGGGGAACGCCGATCCGGTGACGACGCCGAGCCGTAGCGCGTCTTCCGTGGCACTCACCGGGTGCAGGGAAGCGAGCAGGCTGCGACCGGTCGCGACCTCGCCCACCACGAGCGCCAGCAATTCCCCCGCGGTGCGGCCGCCGAACATCGGATCGATCAATGGCTGGACGGGCGAAATCGTGCCGTCGTAGGCCCGCGAATCACCCCACGATTCGAGATAGTTCGCAGCCGGCGCGAACCAGCCGCACGTAGCGGCGGTCTCGTCCTCGTATTCGCCGAGGTACAAGGTGTTCGGTACGGCACGAAGACGGTGCTGCCATTGGTCAGCATTCCGTGCGCCATAACCGGGGTTGACTGCGGTAATCATCAGCGTGTCGATCTCGTGTCCATCCAGCTCCGCTGCCAGTTCCCGGAGATCGTGACTCGGTTCGCCCGCCTCGAGAATCGGCGACGGAGCGTACCAGACCGTGTGCCCTGTATTTCCCAGCATGCCGTTGAGCGCCTGCAC
>JBOHRY010000391.1:0-6351 GCA_050732955.1 Gemmatimonadales bacterium
CTGGTGCACCGGACCACCTGACGCGGGAACGAGCCTGGTACCACCTCGGCACCGTGGGATCCGGTGATGGCGGGCCACCCAATCGCCGTCGTCACGGGGCCGATTCCGTCAGGGCGCTCAGATTGCCGACGCCGGAACACAAATCGTCACGTTGTGCAGAGCTTCCCTAGCGCACGCCGAGTCTGGTCAGGATGGCGCGATGCGGCGGGCTGACCGGGGAACACGAGAGCCGGCTGATGCGCACAAGCGCCAGGGTCGCGAGGTCCTTCGCTGCCTTGATTTCCGCCAGGGTCACCGGTCGCTTGAGCGGACGCACCGGTGTCACATTGACGACCGCGCGCCTGGGGTCGTCGAGCTTGGGGTCGGGATAACCGCCGCGACTGATGCGCGCGATGCCGACAATCGCCTTGTCGTCCCCGGAGTGGTAGATCAGTGCTTCATCGCCGGTCCGCATCGCCCGCAAATGGATGAGTGCGGCCGCGTTGCGGACGCCGTCCCAGACCGTCCTGCCGTCGCGGACCAGATTCGACCAGGAATACGTCGACGGTTCGGTCTTGAGGATCCAGGATGCCGGCATGGCGGAAGATAACGGCAGAAGCTGTGTCATCCCGAGCGCAGCGAGGGACCGATTCGTCACGACGCGATTCCTCACTTCGTTCTGGATGACAACGCACAATGCCTAACCCCCAATGCTTCCCGAACATTTCCCGAACCGCCAGACTATATTGCGCGGATGCCGATTTTCGAAGTTCAGGCCCCGTTTTCCCCTGCCGGCGATCAACCCCGCGCCATCGCCCAGCTGGTGGACGGGCTGCGTCGCGGTGACAAGTACCAGACGCTGCTCGGAGTGACCGGTAGCGGCAAGACGATGACGCTGGCGCACGCGATTGCGCAGTGGCAGCGGCCCACGCTCGTGCTGTCGCACAACAAGACGCTCGCCGCGCAGCTGTACGGCGAGTTCAAGCAGTTCCTTCCGGGCAACGCGGTCGAGTACTTCGTGTCGTATTACGACTACTACCAGCCCGAGGCCTACGTCCCGAGTACCGACGTATATATCGAAAAGGACGCGTCGATCAACCAGGATCTGGAGGCGCTACGGCTCCGGGCAACCTCGTCGCTGATGGAGCGGGACGACGTCGTGATCGTCTCGACGGTCTCGGCGATTTACGGTCTTGGTGATCCAGCCGCGTACCGGGCGCTGATGGTGTCGGTGCACGTCGGCGAGCAACGCGGGCGGGATGCGATCCTGGGCGAGCTGGTCGGCATCCAGTATCAGCGCAACGATGCATCGTTCGAACCGGGAACCTTCCGGGTGCGCGGCGATACCGTCGAGATCTACCCGGCCTACGACGAGCAGGCGGTCCGCATCGAGCTCTGGGGCGACCAGGTCGAACGGATCACGCGCTTCCAGCCGTTGACGGGCAACTCGATCGCACAGCTCGAGCGGTGCGCCGTCTATCCGGCGAAGCACTTCGTGTTGGAACGCCCGACCGTCGATCGCGCCGTCAAGGCGATTCGCGAGGAACTGTCGGAGCGCCTGCGCGAACTGCGCTCCGCCGCGAAGCTGCTCGAGGCGCAGCGCCTGGAGTCCCGCACGATGTTTGACCTCGAGATGCTCGTCGAAGTCGGCACCTGTGCTGGAGTGGAGAACTATTCGCGCCATCTCTCGGGCCGGGCCCAGGGCGAACGTCCGGCGTGCCTGCTCGACTATCTCCCCGAGGATTTCCTGGTGGTGATCGACGAATCGCACGTGTCGATTCCCCAGATCGGTGGCATGTACAACGGCGATCGGGCCCGGAAGGAGACGCTGGTCGAGTATGGCTTCCGTCTGCCGTCGGCACTCGACAACCGGCCGTTGCGTTTCGAGGAGTTCCTGTCGCTGGTGCCGCGGATGATCTCCGTCTCGGCCACGCCGGCGGATTTCGAACTCGGTCTGAGCGGCGGCAACGTCGTCGAGCAGATCATCCGGCCGACCGGACTGATCGATCCGGTGGTCGAGGTGCGGCCGGTGCGCGGCCAGGTGGACGACCTTCTGGGGCAGATCCGGGAACGCGTCAAGCGCCGCGAACGCGTACTGGTGACGACGCTCACCAAGCGCATGGCCGAGGATCTCAGCGATTATCTCTCGCAGGCCGGTGTGCGCGTGCGCTACCTGCACAGCGATATCGACGCGATCGAGCGAGTGGAGATCCTCCGGGGACTCCGGCTCGGCGAGTTCGACGTGCTGGTCGGTATCAACCTGCTGCGCGAGGGGCTGGACCTCCCGGAAGTCTCGCTGGTCGCAATTCTCGACGCGGATCAGGAGGGATTCCTTCGCAGCGACCGCTCACTGATCCAGACCTGCGGGCGCGCGGCGCGCAACGTCAACGGGCGCGCAATTCTCTACGCCGATCGGATGACCGGATCGATGGAGCGGGCGCTCGCCGAGATGAGCCGCCGGCGCGAGATCCAGCGGGCGTACAATGTCGAGCATCAGATCACGCCGATGTCGATCATCAAGTCGGTGGACGAGGTGCGGCTGTCGACGCATGTGGCGGACCAGCGCACTGAGCGGACCGATCAGCGTCGCAAGGAGCGGCCGGAAGCGGCGCCGGATCTGCATGACCCGGCGCAGCGTGCCGCGGTGATCGCGGCACTGGAATCGCAGATGCGTGAGGCCGCAGCCAATCTGGAATTCGAACTCGCGGCGATGTTGCGCGACCAGCTCAACGACCTGCGAGCCGCCAATGCGCCCAACGTGGTGCGCGGCGGGCGAATGGCGCATCGATGAACGCGCCGCTCGACCTCGACGCAGTGACGGCGGCCGGTGCGCGGCTGGGACGCGAACTCGCCGCCGGCAGTGTGATATGGCTCGAAGGTCCACTGGGCGCGGGCAAGACGACGCTGGTGCGCGCCATCACTTCCGGCCGCGGTGTGGCCGAGCCGGCGACATCACCGACGTTCGGACTGGTACATCACTACCGCGGCCCAACGGGCGACATTTATCACGTCGACTGCTATCGCCTTCGCGATCCGGAAGAGGCGGCCGACCTCGACTGGGAAACGCTGGTGAGTTCGGACTTGCTTTTGGTGGAGTGGCCGGAACGCGCCGGCCTCTGGGCTCCGCCGCCGGCGGTCCGCGTGCGCATCACTGATGCCGGCGGTGACCTCCGGCGACTCGAGTTCGCGTGATCACGCTCGCGCTCGACACTGCAACCGACAGATGCAGTGTGGCGGTGTCCGACGGGACCCGCACGGCTGCGGGGCAGGTTGATGGCGCGCGGCGACACGCCGGGTCGCTCCTCGGATTAATCGACTCGGCCCTTGGAGAACTGGACGCCTCCCCTGCGGCGATCGGCCGAATCATCATGGCGGACGGGCCGGGCTCGTTTACTGGTCTGCGTGTCGCAGCCGCCGTCGCCAAGGCGCTGTCCTGGCATCGCCAGCTCGAGTGGCGTGTCGCGCCGTCGTTGCTGGCCCGTGCGGCCCAGCATGTTCCGCCGCGCGGCGGCGTGGTCGTCGCGGCGAGCGATGCCTTGCGAGGTGAACTGTACGCGGCGTGCTGGCGCTTCGGTCCCGGTTGGCTTGAACGGCTTGGTTCCGCCGCGCGCGCGATGCCGCCGGAATCACTGAAACAGTGGGCGTCGGTTGACGTCGTGGTCGGTTCGATTCCGCCCACACTTGTCGATCGCGTCAAGGCTGCGACCAATTGCGAACCGATCGTGGGCGAGGCGGCACTGCCACACGCCGCCACGCTGCTCGCGCTCGTCACTATTCCCGGAGCAACTACGCTGGTGTCCGATGCCGCGGCGTGGGCGCCGGAGTACGGGCGTCCCGCAGAGGCCCAAGTCGTCTGGGAGCGCGCTCATGGCAGAACCCTGCCGCCTGCGTCCGGCATCGCGCGCTGACATGGCGGCGCTGGCCGCCCTCGAACGCACGGCGTTCAGCGACCCGTGGACCCGGGCGCAGCTCGCGACGGCGCTGGATTGGCCCGGTGCGCTCGCGATGGTGGCCGAGGACGACGATGAGATCGTCGGTTATGTTCTGGGTCGAGTGATCGTGGACGAGGGTGAGATTCTCTCGATTGCGACGCGGCCGACCCGCCGGCGCGAAGGGATCGGGCGACAGCTGCTCGACGCGATCACGGGCACGATGGCGGCGGCGGGCGCGCATGCCGCGTGGCTCGAAGTCCGGATGTCGAACGAGGCCGCGCGCACGATGTACCGGTCGGCGGGATTCGCGCCTGCCGGCATCCGTCCCGGCTACTATCGCCGGCCGGACGAGGATGCGCTGATCCTGCGCTGCGAACTTCCTGCGGCCGCGTCGCCGGGACCCGCACTGCGTTGAACCAGAATCGCGTCAGCACCGTTTCGGTGGCAGGTTGTCGCGATCCGAAATCCAGACGCCTGGCACAGTCGACTCACCCTGGGAGCAAGTCATGAGCAAGAGCCTGAACAAAGTCACCCTGATCGGCAATCTCGGCGCCGATCCCGAAGTCCGCAGCACCTCCAACGGCGGTCGAGTGGCGACGGTGTCGCTGGCCACCAGCCGGCAGTGGAAGGGGGCCGATGGGCAGCGGCAGGAAAAGACCGCCTGGCACCGGGTCATCTTCTGGAATGCCAAGGGGAACGGGCAACAGCTCGCCGATATCGTCGAGCGGTATTGCAAGAAGGGCGACAAGATCTACGTCGAAGGCGAGATCGACTACCGCACCTGGCAGGACAAGGACAACCAGACGCGCTATTCCACCGAAATCAACGGTCGTGAGTTGATCCTCCTTTCGGGGAAGGGTGACGGAGGTGAGGGTGGCAGCTGGGCCGGCGGGTCGAAGGCCACCGCCCGAAGCGCGGCTCCGGCGGCGAGTGCCGCCAAGAAGGAGGAGTCGTTCGACGAGATGCCGGAAGTCCTCGACGCCGAGGACGACGACCTGCCGTTCTAGGGTTCGGGGCTCGCCCGCCGGATGGTTTCCCGGCCGGCGAGCCCAGGCGTCACTCTCCAAGGCCCCCCGCGGTTCTTCGCCATATCCACCTCATTTTGCGCGGTCCGGACTCCCGATCAGGTCGGTTCGGCCCGATACTTCCTCGCAATGGACTGCCCGCACCTGCCATGGCACGTTTTGTGGTGCATGATGGCGGGAATTGGTGCCCCTCCGGAGGCTTGAGAGATGCGATCGACCCTTGCCGTGCTCGTCCTTTTCGGCGTCTCGCCGCTCGCCGCGCAGAACCCCGACCCCCTGGCATTTCTGCGGCGTGGGTCAGAGCAGGAAGACATGGCGTTCATCAACTACAAGGCCCAGCCGTATTCGCCGATTCGACCGGGCGAGATGCGAGCCTCGGGTTTTCTCACCGAATCCCGTTCGATGCCGTTCGGCGAATTGCTCGGACCGGTCGACCCGCCGGTGATACGCGCCACCGAGAGCGCGGAAGCCGCGCTTCCGGGGATGATCATTGCCGTGCGACCGCCGGAAGGTGCTGCGTATCAGAAGGGCGATACCGTGGTACTGGCGCTGGTGACGCCGGGGCCCAAGGGATGGGGAAGCATCGTGACGCCAACCGGGCTGGCGCGAGTGGGCGACCACACGCCGCGACAGACGCTGGCGACGGTGATTTCGATGTTCGGGCCGATGCGTTATGGCCAGGTCGTCTTCCCGCTGGAGCCGGCGGCAAATCCGGGGACGGTTGTTCCGGTCGCGATCTCGGGCCCCTCCGGTGAGGTGCTGGGGAGCGAAGAGCCGCGGGAGCTGCTGCAACCCGGTAACCGCATTTTCGCCAATATCGGCCGTGCCGCGGGGATCCGGGTTGGCGACTTCGTCCAGGTGCGCCGCCGTCCGACTCAGCGCATCCACGCCGCCGACACGATCGACGACCTGATGGCCACGGGCCAGGTTGTCCACATCGGCGAGAAGTCGTGCACCGTGAAGCTGACGCGGATCGTGGACCCGGCGATCCGTCGCGGTGCCACCGTGGTTCGCGTCGCGACGCTGCCCGGCTGACCTTCGCAGCAGACGTCGATGCAGGCAGGTATCGACGGGTGCCATTCGGCCCCGATCGCACTTGCCTGTTGTCGTTGTGGCATTCCCGCTGGTCGCGTCGCTTCGCGTTCCCGCTATCTTGCGCGCATTGAGTCTCAATTGACACGGCGTTCGCCCGGGGGCGACCGTCGCGGAGAATGCGCATGAGTGGATCGGTGTTGATCACCGGCGGGGCGGGATTCATCGGTTCGCATATTGCCGAGGCGTTCGTCGGCGCCGGCTGGTCGGTCACCTGCCTCGACGACCTCTCACGCGGCAAACGGCATCAGGTTCCTGCGCGCGCGAAGTTCATCGAAGCTGACATCCGCAGTCCAGAGGCTTTCGCAGCTGTAGCGGATGGC
>JBOHRY010000392.1:0-8914 GCA_050732955.1 Gemmatimonadales bacterium
CCGGTGAGGCGCCGGATATCGGGGAGGCCGCTCATCTAGAGCGCGCGTTGCACGAGGTCCGGATGTCGCAGGGCAAAGTTGAGGGCATGGTATCCACCGAATGAGGCGCCCGTGGTGATCAGGAAAGGAGAGGCGTTCCGGCCCGCCATGAAGGGGAGCACCTCGTCCTTGAGATACGAGTCATAGCGCGACTGCCATTCCGCTCGTTCATGAATCGGGATCGTCTCGTCGTACCAGCTCGCGTCGTCCACGCTCGCGACGCAGTACAGCTGCAGGGCGCCGCGCTCGAGCTGGTCGCCGACCACGTCGGGCATGTGGCGGTCTTCCCATTCGTGAAAACTTCCACGCGACGTGGGAAAGACCAGTACACGCGATCCGGCGTGGCCAAAAATCAGAATGTCCATGGAGCGACCCAGCAGAGCAGGGGAAGTCCAGGACTGATGAAAGCGGGAATACATGTAGCAAAGCTAAGATGGGCGCGGGCGCTCCGGGTGTCTTCTCTCTTTTCCGTTCTCCATTCTCTCTTGCTGTTATGGCACTACCGCGGGCCTGGGTGGCCTGATTTCTCCGTTGAGGACGATCGCCGGTTGCCCGACTCGCTTGAGCGCGTCGTTCACACGTGGCAACTCATTCTTCCAGATCGACTGGACTTCGATCAACCGCCCTTGGAGCACCGGTGCGAAGTGGCTGAAGACGCCGATCACCTGAGCCGGAATCTTCGCGTCAGCGCTCGAGCCATATCCGGCCGGAATGCTGACGCGCTCCAGGACCTGGGCCGGGTAGACGAGGTTGTCCTCATCCGCCTGCAGGTGCACCTGATACAGCTCCCCTTCGACCGCATCGATTGAATCGCGGAATCGGCGGCCCGCCGGCGCGAACGCGACGCTGTCAGGCCCGTGCATGGCGCGGATGCGGTCGTCGAGTTGCGCGCGCACGTTAAGAATCGTGATCACAGCCGTCGTGCCGGCGTTGACCGTGTCGCGTACTCGCTCGAGAAACGCAAACTGCGCGGCATACTCGGCCGGCGTGGCGTGGACGCGAGGATCGGGACGGATCGTGAACGAGGCTGAATCGCTCCACGTGCCGACGTGAAGCCGGACCCAGTAACGCCCGGGTGGCGCCATCGGCCCGCTGGTGTTGATATCGAGCATGCCGGCAAAAGCCCGCGCTTGCGGGTACTGGAAATCCCAGGCGAAGAGGTTGAGGCCCGGCAGCGCCGGGACCCGACGCTCCGGGGGCACCGGCTGCGGCCACGGCTTCTCTTCCGTTGTCGGTCCGGTGTACTCCACCTTCGTCGTATCGCGCGGGCGACCGAGCTTCGCCAGTGAATCGTTGCGCAGGCGCGTTAGCGAATCGGAACGGAAATGCTTGACGCTGTCGGCCCGCAGACTGTCGGCGCGGGTCACGCTGTCCTGCTTGCTCGCGAAAGTGCGGATCAGGCGATGGTTGGCATCAAGGATGTCGAGCGAAACCTCCTGCCCGGGCTGCTTCACCCAGTAGTAGATCATCGCCCCGTCGGGTGGGTTCTGTCCCACCGGATGCTCCCGATCCTGCGACGCGTCGCCCCACGTCACCCGCAGCGGATTCTTCGGCTGGAAGAGATGCGCATCCGCGGTGGTGATCGAGGCGTGCCACTGCCGGAGCGGGGAGATGTCGTCGAGGATCCAGAAGCTTCGCCCATGAGTCGCCGCGATCAGGTCGCCATCCTTGATCGCGAGATCGTGCACCGGCACGATCGGAAGATTGAGCCTGAGCGATTGCCAGTGACCTCCATCGTCGAAGCTCACCCAGACGCCACGCTCCGTGCTGGCGAACAACAATCCCCGGCGGACCGGGTCCTCACGCACGCTGCGGACAAACTCCGTCGGCGGCAATCCGGCGTCGATCCGCGACCAGTTCTGACCGAAGTCGGTCGTCTTCCAGATGTACGGCGCCATGTCCTCGAGCTGATAGCGATTCGCCGCGACGTACGCCGTCCCCGCGGCATAGTGCGACGGCTCGATGGTGGACACCCGCGTGAAGTCGCCGAATGTCTTCGGGGTGATGTTCGTCCAGTGGACGCCGGCGTCGCGGGTGACGTGCAGCAGTCCGTCATCGGATCCGACCCAGATCAGCCCCGCCACCAGCGGTGATTCCGCGGCCGCGAATATGGTGGCGTAATACTCGGCCGTCGTCTGGTCGGGAGTCAGGCCGCCGGAGATGCCGGTGGTCCGGGGATCGTTGCGGGTCAGGTCGGGAGAAATCGCCGTCCAGTGTTGACCCTCGTTCACCGTCTTGAAGAGCCGATTCCCCGCGGCGTAGAGCACATGCGGATCGTGCGGTGACACGAAGAGCGGGGCAGTCCACTGGAAGCGGTACTTCTCCTCGCTCGCCGGATGTCCGTCGGGACCATCGGGCCAGACGTCGATGGCGCTCGCCAGGTTGTTGCGGTGATCGATGCGAATGATCGAACCGCTGTTGTCGCCGCCGTAGCTCGTGTCCGGTGCGTCGGGACGGGCTGCGATGAAACCGCTCTCGCCGCTCACGTCGTACCACTCGCTGCGCGGGATGCCGCCCGGCCAGCGGCTCGGCCCGCACACGCCGGAATTGTCCTGCTGCGCCCCGCAGACGTGGTACGGAAAATGATTGGTGGTGACCACGTGGTAGAACTGGGCGGTCGCGAAGTCCTGGTCGGTCCACGTGGCACCGCCGTTGAAGGTGACCGTGGCGCCGCCGTCGCTCGACTCGATGAACCGCTTCGGGTCGTTCGGTGCGATCCACATGTCGTGATTGTCGCCGTGCGGATCGGGAAGGGTCTTGAACGTCCTGCCGCCGTCGGTGGACTTGAGCAGCGACGTGTTGGCGGCGTAGACGATGTTGGTGTCCTTGGGGTCGGCCCACACGCGCATGTAGTACCACGCGCGTTCGCGGATCCGGTGATCGGGATTGATCCAGCGCCAGGTGGCTCCCGCATCGTCGGAGCGATAGAGTCCGCCACTGTCCGCTTCGATCAGTGCGAACACCAGCGAAGGTTTCACCGGTGACACCGCCAGCCCGATCAGGCCGAGGGGAGCGTGCGGCAGGCCTGGAGTGCGTGTCAGCTCGGTCCAGTGTTCACCGCCGTCGGTGGACTTGTAGATGCTGCTCCCGTCGCCACCCGAATTGAGCGTCCACGGCTTGCGATACACCTGCCAGAAGGAGGCGTAGAGGATGTCGGGATTGGAGGGATCGAGCACCAGGTCGGCGGCGCCGGTGCTGTCGTTGCGAAAGAGCACCTTGCGCCAGGTCTTGCCGCCGTCGGTCGTCTTGTAGATCCCGCGCTCGGCGTTGGGGCCGTAGACGTGCCCCTGCGCCGCGACCCAGACGATGTCGGGGTTGGTCGGGTGGACGCGCACCCGGGCTATCTGCTGCGTCTCGGCGAGACCGAGATACGTCCACTTGTGGCCGCCGTCGATCGTCTTGAAGACCCCGTCGCCGTGGGAGACGTTGCCGCGAATCGCGTATTCGCCGGTACCGACGTAGACGATGTCGGGATCGGATTCGCTGACGCCGAACGCGCCGATGGTGCCGCCGAAGTACCCGTCGCTCGACGGCAGCCAGGTCTGGCCGCCATCGGTGGTCTTGAAGACGCCGCCGCCGGTGGTTCCCATCCAGTACTCGTAGGGGCGCGAGGTCGAGCCGGCGACGGCGACGGTGCGTCCGCCGCGGAAGATGCCGATCTCGCGCCAGTGCAGTCCGTGCCAGGTGACGGTGTCCTCGGCGATCGATCCGGGATAGGTGATTTTCTGGGCGGAAAGGGCGAGCGGGAGGATCTGGGAGGCGATGAGCGCGGCAAGGCGCAGGCGAATGGCTGGCATGCGAGAATATGCGTCCGTGTCGATGTTTTCGTTACTCCGCTCGCATCACCTCGGCGGGATTGACGCGTGCGGCGCGGCGGGCGGGGAGGATCGTCGCGAGCGCAGCCGGCACGAGGACCACAACGGGAGCGAGCACGAAAGTCGCCGGGTCGTGAATGGTCACGCCGTAGATGAGCGATGATGTGAGCCGGGCCAGCGTCCATGAGACGACGACACCAAGCGCTATGCAGACTCCGAGCACCAGCGCCATCTCCCGCGCGATGAGTCGCGTCAGGTCCGGGCCGGACGCACCCAGGGCAGAGCGAATGCCGAGCTCACGCTTGCGGCGGCTCACCCCGCTCGCCACGACTGCCCAGGTACCGAAGATCGCCAGCGCCAGGGCCAGCAGCGCGAACGTCAGTGCGAGCCGGGTATTCGTCCGCCACTGTTCGGTCGAAGCGCGCACGACATCGGGCATCATCAGCACGTTATAGACGGCCTGCAATGGATCAACGGCATGGACGCCGTTCTGCATCGCGTTGAGCAGCTCTGGCGGGGTCAGGTGTCCGCGCGCGACAAATGCGATAAAGGGCGGCACCTTTTGCTGTGCGATCGGCGTGTAGATCTGTGGAAATGTGTCGTTCGTGATGCCGCGTTCCGAGATGTTGCCCGCGACTCCGACCACCGTGAACGGCTTGCTGTCGCGCAGGCCCAACCGCAGCGTGCGGCCAACCGGATCGCCATCGGAGAAATACTTGCGCGCCACCTGCTCGCTGATCACCGCCACAAGGGGAGCAGTCGAATCATCGGCGGGGATAAACGTGCGTCCAGCTCTCAGCGGAATTCCCATCGCTGCGAAGTAGTTATCCGAAATCGCATGCGCCCGGACCAGCTTGCGGTGGCTGAGATCTCGTCCCGCGCCCACCGGGTTGTCCTCGCGACCTACAAAGATGTCCGTGGCAACGCCACCCAGTCTTCCGTCATCAGCGCCACTGAGCGGTACCGCATCGACGAGCGCCGCGGCGTCGATTCCGGGGGTTTCAGTGAGACGTCCGAGCATCTCGTTCACCGAGGCGCGATGTCGTTGCAAGCCCCAGATGTCGGGGGCACTGCTGAAATCCTTCAATGTGTCCCAGATGTCGCGCGGCGTGGGAAGCAATGGAAACGCAATCTCGAGCGATCCGGTGTGCGACAGCGCCATGCCGCGATCAGCGCCCGTCAACCGCTCCGAACTCCGAAGCAGCAAACCGGCGCCGACCATGAGCAGCACCGTCAGCATCACCTCGGCACCAACTAGCGCGCGTCGGCCGTGGCCGGCCCTTGCATTCGTGCCAGCGTAGCCGCCCGATTTGATCACCTCGCTAGGCGAATTTGCTGTGCTCCGCACCGCAGGCCACGCGCCCGAGACAATTCCAACGGCGATGGCGAGAGCTACGGCCACGCCGAGGACACGGAGATCGAGTTGCGTCGATGCGAGTCCTGCCAATCCCGTAGGAAGCAGGGGCCGCAGCCCTCCAAGAAAGGCGTCGGCGAGTGCGATCCCGAGCACTCCACTCGTCAAGGCGAGCAGAACGCTTTCAGTAAGCAGCTGGCGCAGGACCCGCCCGCGTCCTGCACCCAGAACTTCACGAACGGCGACTTCGCGACGACGCACGGACACCTGGGAGAGCAGCAGCGAGGCCGCGTTGGTAATCGAGATCATTAGGAGAATCCCGGTTGCACCGAAGAGGAACATCAGTGCCGTGCTGCGATCGCCGACCAGTGCCTCCTGCAATGGAACTGCGACTCGCCCGGCGCGTCGTTCCTCTAGCTCGTCGCTTGCCCACTTGTCGACCTTGGCGAGTCCCGGCGGCGTGAGTGCCTGCTGCCAGCGCAGCAAGAGGCGCGGTACGGCCGTCGCGGCTGTCACGCCGGGTGCCATGCGTGCAACGACATGCGACGGCGTGACCCCGCGAAGCGGCACCTGGACATCGGGCGACATCGGGAGAACGAGGGGAATCCATGCATCGCTTGCTTCGGGAAACGAGAACCCGCGTGGCATGATGCCCACGACTGTGTACGACTGGCCGCCAAGTCGGATGATGTGGTTGAGCACCTCACGACCGCTGTACTGACGCTGCCAGAAGTCGAATGAAACGATCGCAACCGCAGGGCCAGCCGGAGCGCCCTCGGCCACCGTGAACGGACGCCCCTCGAGCGTCCGGACGCCGAGTGTGGCAAAGAGATCGGGCGTCACCATGCCGATCCGCAGCCGCTCGGGGCGGGCAGCATCGCGCAAGTCGAGTGCGCCGGCTGCATACCCTCCGACATGCGAGAACACGTCGGGCATCTGCTGCAGGTCGGCGATTCTCAATTCGCGTGACCGGACGCCGGCAAACGGCGTGGGATGGCCCAGCGCGTAGGCCATGTCGAAGGGGAATTGGATATCGTTGAGGCTCAGCAGTTCTGCAGGCCGGACAAACGGCAGCGGCCTGAGCATCGCGGCATCGACCGCACTGAACATCGCCGTCGTGGCACCGATCCCCAGTGCGAGCACCGCGACGACCGACACCGTGAACGCCGGGCGCTGCCGCAGCCGGCGCACCGCGTAGCGGATATCCTGGCGCAGGTCGTCGAGCGATCCCAGTCCCCACGTGTCGCGGCTCGCTTCCTGGTGCCGGACGGGATGGCCGAACCGCCGCCGCGCCGAGGATGTCGCGTCCGTCGCCGACATCCCGGCCTGATGCAGGGCCTCGGCGCGCATCTCCCGGTGGAAACGCATCTCCGCTTCGAGCTCGCGCGTGGCGCGATCGCGGAAGAAGAAGAGGCGCGTTCGCCGCAGCAACTCGACGAGCGACATCGCTACTCTGCCCTCATGACTTCCGCTGGATTCACGTGTGTCGCGCGCCGGGCGGGTGCCAACGTCGCAATGACGACCGGAATCGCGACCAGCAACGGCGCTGCCGCGAACGTCACCGCGTCGTGCACACCGATGCCGTACATAAGGCTCGCCGCGGCGCGACTGGCGGCCCATGCCCCGCCCAGTCCCACCAGCAGGCCCAGGGCCGTGACCGACAGCATCCGGCGCATCGAGAGCCACAGCAGGTCCCCCGACGCCGCGCCGAGGGCGCTGCGAATGCCGAATTCGCCCTTCCGCCGACCGATGGCATGCGCGACCACGGCGTACACGCCGAATGTCGCCATCAGCAGTGCCAGTGCTGCAAACGCGGCCGTCAGCACGGCGTTGTCGCGCCACGGCGTCGTAGCGTCACTGAGCACTTCATCCATCATCCGGACGTCGTAGGTGGCTTGTGACGGATCGGCGTAACGCACCGCTGCAGTGAGTCGGCCCAGCAACGCCGACCGCGGCAAACTCCCGCGCACCAATAGCGAGACCTGCCTCTGAGGCGTAGCCGCCAGCGGAAAGTAGAGTTGGGGCAACGGATCGCCGGTCAGTCGTTCCCGCACGTCGGCGACCACTCCTACAATCGTGGCCACCGGATCCTCGCCCATCTGGATGGTCTTGCCCACGGCATCGCTGCCGGGCCAGTACCGCTCTGCAATTGATTCGCTGATGATCGCGACCGGCGGGGAAAGTGAGTCGTCCGTGCCCCGGAACAATCGGCCACGCCGCAGCGTGATACCCGCCGCCGCGAAGTATCCGGGGGAAGCCATCAGCCAATGTGCGCCGGGATCGTCGGCCTTTCTGGGAACGGCCGTCTGTCCTGGCGTGAAATCCATCAGGAGCCCATCGCCGGAAATCGGCAGGTCGTTGACGAAGCCAGCAGCGACGATGCCCCGTTGCGATGCCAGCCACGTCGCCATGGCGTTCATCCGTTCCAGCCGGATGCTGTTGCCGGTCGAGCGCGGGAATGCAATGCGCGCTGTCGCGAGATGCTCGATGTCGATACCACGGTCGAGTCCAAGCACGCGTTGCAGGCTGCGCAACATCAGGCCGGTTCCGATGAGCAGCATCGTCGTGAAGGCCACCTCGCAGGCGACCAGTGCAAAGTGGAGATCGACTGCGTCGCCTCCGGAACCGTGCGATCCATGCTTGATGACCGCTCCGGGGTCGGCCCGGCTCGATCGGAGCGCCGGCCAGAGGCCGGCGAGCATACCGGTTACCGTCGCAGTCGCCAGCGCGAACAACAGCACCCGAACGTCGAGCGTGGGAGGCGCGACGGCGGTAAGGCTCGGCGGCAGCAGCGTGGTGATCAGTTGCAGCGCCGGGCGCGCGAGTGCCAGTCCGGTCAGCCCGCCGATCATTGAGAGCGAGATGCTCTCGGTGAGCAGCTGGCGTACCAGTCGCGATCGTGTCGCCCCAAGTACTTCACGCATGGCAACTTCGCGCCGGCGTTGAATCGCCTGGGAGATCAGCAGGTTGATGACGTTGGCACACGCGATCACGAGCAACAGCCCGGTCGCGCCGAACAGGATCAGCAGGGCACGTTCACGGCCGGCGGTCAGTTCCCGTTGCAGTGGGACCAAGACGCCGCGGGTGCGCATGTCGTCGAGGTACGATTGCAAGTTGGCCCGTTGGGTGCCCGACGCCGACGCGAGCGCCTGATGCCACCTGAGCAGCAGTCGCTGCTGTGCAGCTGGCAGCGTCACTCCATCGGCCAGGCGAGCGACGACGCGGGCCGACAGGCCCATACCGAACGCCTCCCACGTCGCAGCGGCGATCGGAACCGATAGGGGGATCCAGAGCTCGCTCCGCTCGGGGAACGAAAAGCCTCGCGGCATGATGCCGATAATCTGGTAGCTCGTTCCACTGAGTCCGATGCGCGTGCCGATCACACTGGCCCCGCCGAAGTGCTCCTGCCATAACCCGTACGACAGTATTGCGACAGGCGGTGCGCCCGGCACACCATCCGTTGCGACCAATCCTCGCCCGCGAATCGGGTCGGCCGCCATGGTTGTGAAGAAATTGCTGCTGACCACGCCGACCCTGAGCCGTCGCGGGCGATCCGGATCGGCAAGATTCAATCCGCCGACGGCGTAGGCCGCCGCACTCGCGAACGTCGTGCGCATCTCGACGATGTCAATCAAGTCAAGTACGCGATCAGCTGGGCGGGGTCCGGCGCGGTTCACCGTCCGGACGTTAGGGAGAACCATGAGCC
>JBOHRY010000393.1:0-5927 GCA_050732955.1 Gemmatimonadales bacterium
GGCGCCAAGGCGTGAGGGCGGCAGGGCGGCAGGGGTTGTAGCTAGTACCGCGCAACCTGGGAACAAAGTCTTGCCGCCCTCACGCCCTGCCGCCTCTTGCCGTGACCCTCTCGTTACACACCGGTGACCGTCCACCCGCCGCTCACGGCTAACTCTAGGCCCAATGGGAACTACCGGTGCCTCCGCCTCGCACCGCCGCACCGCGGGCGGCGCCCGTTCCCTGGTTGGCACAGCCAGGGCCGATCAGGTCTTCCGGATCGCACTCATCGTAGCAGCCGTCTCGATTCCGGTGCTGCTCGTCTTCCTGCTGGTCGAATTGATCCGGGGCGCGGAGCTGGCCATCGCGCAGTTCGGATTCTCGTTCATCACGCGTAACGTCTGGGATCCGATCAAGGGCGACTTCGGCGCCATCTCGCTGATCGTCGGCACGCTGGTCACCTCGCTCGTGGCCCTGCTGATCGCGGCGCCGCTCTCGCTCGGCGTCGCCATCTATCTCACCGAATTCGCGCCACCCTGGTTGAGCCGGCCGGTCTCGATGATCATCGAGCTCCTCGCGGCGATTCCCAGCGTGGTCTACGGACTCTGGGGACTCTTCGTCCTGGTACCCGTACTGCGGCACACCGTCTTTCCCGCGCTCCGCAGCGCGCTCGGTTTTCTCCCGTTCTTCAAGGGAGTGATCTACGGACCATCGGTCCTCTCGGCCAGCATCATCCTCGCCATCATGGTGATGCCATTCATCATGTCGGTGTCGCGCGAGGTGCTGCTGGCGGTCCCGAACAGCCAGCGCGAGGCGGCGATGGGGCTGGGCGCCACCCGGTGGGAGGCCGTCCGCACCGCCATCGTGCCGTATGCGCGGTCGGGAATCATCGGCGCCGTCATCCTCGGGCTGGGGCGCGCGCTGGGCGAGACGATGGCCGTTACGATGCTGATCGGCAACAGCCACGAGTTGTCGCTCTCGCTCTTCGCGCCGGGCTACACCATGGCAGCCGTGATCGCCAACGAGTTCAAGGAAGCGGTGACGCCGCTCCACATTTCGGCGATGGTGTACGTCGCACTGGTGCTCTTCCTTCTCACCGTGCTGATGAATGCCGCGGCACGGCTCCTGATCTGGCGGGTGAGTCGAGGCGCGGGACCGGTGGGAGGGCGCGGGATATGAACCGCCGCTCCTTCCGCCGCTTCAAGAGCAACGCGATGGTGACGCTGATGATCGGCGCCGTCATCATCTCGGTGCTGCCGCTCTTCTTCATCCTGGGCTCGCTGATCATTCGCGGGGCAAGCAGCCTTTCGATCGCCTTCTTCACCCGGATGCCGGTCCCGGCCGGTGAGACTGGCGGCGGCGTGCTGCACGCCATCGTCGGAACGCTGGTCATCGTCGGAATGGCATCATTGATCGGCATTCCGTTCGGTGTGGGCGCGGGCCTCTACTGCGCGGAATACCCCGGAACCAGGCTGGCACTCACCACGCGCTTCGTGGCCGACGTGCTCAACGGTACACCATCGATCGTCGTGGGCATGTTTGCGTATACGGTCGTGGTCGCTCCGCAGCATCACTACTCCGCGTTCGCCGGCAGCGTGGCGCTGGCGATCCTGATGATCCCGATGGTCATGCGCGCCACGGAAGAACTGATCCGCCTGGTTCCCAACTCGCTGCGCGAGGCCGCCCTGGCGCTGGGCTATTCGCGTTGGCGCACGTCGCTCGGCGTGGTGGTGCGCACGGCGCTTCCCGGAATCGTCACCGGCTCGCTGCTCGCGGTGGCCCGCGTGGCCGGCGAGACTGCACCACTCCTCCTCACGGCGCTCGGCAACCAGTTCTTCACCGTCGATGTCAACTCGCCGATGGCGGCGCTACCGCTGGTGGTTTACAAGTACGCCAGCGGACCCTACGAGGAATGGCACCGTTTCGCCTGGGCATCGGCCCTCGTCCTGATCATGGTGGTGCTGCTGCTCAGCATCGCCGCGCGCGTCGCCACACGGCAGCGATTCGGAGCCCAGCGTGGCTGAGGGCGTTCCCCGCATGCAGACGGTCGAGCTGACGGCGATGTACGGCAGGTTCACGGCGGTCAACGCGGTCTCGCTCGCGTTTCCGGCCAACCAGGTGCATGCCCTCATCGGCCCGTCCGGCTGCGGGAAATCGACCTTCCTGCGAACGCTCAAGCGGATGCACGAGATGTCGGTTGGCGGCTCGACGACCGGCAGCGTGCTGCTCGACGGTGCAGACATCTACGGACCGGACGTCAGCGTTATACAGTTGCGACGGCAGGTAGGGATGGTATTCCAGAAGCCAACGCCGTTCCCGACCAAGTCGATCTATGACAACGTCGCCGCAGGCCTGATACTCGAAGGCGGCCGTTCGCGGGCTCAGCTGGACGAGGTCGTCGAACGGTCGTTGCGCCGTGCAGCATTGTGGGACGAGGTCAAGGACCGGCTCATGGGGAGCGCGATCGCACTCTCGGGCGGACAGCAGCAGCGCCTCTGCCTCGCCCGCACCATCGCGCCGGAGCCCGAGGTGATTCTGCTCGACGAGCCGACCGCGTCGCTCGATCCCCAGGGCACGCAGCGCATCGAGGAACTGGTGTTCGAGCTGAAGGGTGAATTCACCATCATCATCGTCACGCACAACATGCAGCAGGCAGCCCGGGTCTCCGATACCACGACGTTCTTCTATCTCGGCAACATGATCGAGCACGGTCCGACCAGACAGATGTTCACCACGCCGACGAACGAGCAGACCGAGGCGTACATCACGGGAAGGTTTGGATGACGAACACCATGGATATTCCCACCGCGCAGCAAACGTTGGCGCCTCGGGTTGCGGCCGAGTTCAAGAGGCGGCCGCCGCGCCCGGCTCAGGAGGAAGTCGCCATCGAGGTCCGCGACTTCTCCTTCTGGTACGGGCCCACGCAGGCGCTGGACAACGTTTCGCTGACCGTGCCATGTCGCGCCGTGACGGCGCTGATCGGGCCTTCGGGCTGCGGCAAGTCCACCTTCCTGCGTTCCGTCAACCGGATGAACGACCTGATCCCGGATGTCCGGACCGAAGGCGAACTCGTGGTCGAGGGGGTCCAGGTGTACGGACCGAACATCGACCTGGTGGCGCATCGCCAGCGCGTCGGCATGGTGTTCCAGCGGCCCAATCCGTTTCCCAAGTCAATCTTCGACAACGTGGCGTATGGTCCGATGCTCAATGCGCTCGTGTCGAAGAACGACCTTCCCGACCTGGTGGAAGAGTGTCTGCGGCGAGCGGCGCTGTGGGACGAGGTTGCCGACCGACTGCACACGCCGGCGACGGGACTTTCCGGCGGCCAGCAGCAGCGGCTCTGCATCGCTCGCGCACTCGGCAATCGTCCGACGGTTCTGTTGATGGACGAGCCCTGCTCCGCCCTCGACCCGATCGCCACGCAGAAAGTCGAGGAATTGATCTTCGAACTGAAGCGGGATTACACCATCGTCATCGTGACGCACAACATGCAGCAGGCAGCGCGAGTCTCCGACTTCACGGGGTTCTTCGACCGCGGTGGCGTGCTGGTGGAGCTGGCCGAAACCCACCAGATGTTCACCAACCCGAAGCAGGAGCGGACCGAAGCGTATATCACCGGGAGATTCGGATGAGCGTCGATACCCATCGACACTTCCACGAAGAGCTGGCCCAGGTCAAGTCGCGGCTGCTCGCCATGTCCGGCGAGGCCGAGGCGGCACTCGAGCTGGCCGTCGAGGCGCTGCTGGAACGGGCCATGGACAAGGCCAACGCGGTGATCGCCGGCGATCGTCAGATCGACAACTACGAGATCGAAATCGAGGAACAGGTCGTCAATCTGCTCGCGCTGCAGCAGCCGATGGCGCGCGACCTCCGCATGCTGACGTCCGCGCTCAGGATCGCCAACGATCTCGAGCGCGTCGGGGATCACGCGGTCAACATCGCCCAGAGCGCCGAACGATTGATCGCCAGCCGGCCGATTGCACCGGAACCTGAAATCGTGGAGATGGCGCGACTGGCGCGCGAGATGCTCTCCGACGCCTTGGAAGCGTTCATTCGCGGTGATGCCGCCTCCGGTCGGGAGATCTGTCGCCGCGACGACAAGGTGGACCTGCTGCATCGCTCGGTCTTCCGGATCCTGCTTACTTTCATGATGGAGGATCCGCACATGATCAGCGCCGGCATGGAACTCTTCCTGGTGTCCCGGAATCTCGAGCGCGTCGCCGACCTGGCGACCAACATCGCCGAGGACGTGGTTTTCCTGGTGGAAGGCAAGTCGATCAAGCACCACGCCGAAGACACCGGAGACGCCGTCCGGTGACTGAACCCGCGCCGGGCCGGGAACGCCTGGGCGCCATCGACATCGGATCCAACTCGATCCGGCTGGTCGTGGCCGAATACGACCCGGAATCCGGGTTCGAGATCATCGATGAAGTAAAGGACATGCCCCGGCTCGGCACCGGCGTCGAGAAGACCGGCATGCTGGACCGGGCCGCGATGACGCGGGCATTTGCCGCACTCAAGCGGATGAAGGAGGTCGCCGCGCGCCGGGGCGTGACGCGCCTCGCGGCTGTCGGCACCTCCGCGATGCGCGAGACGCGCAACGGCGCGACTTTCGCCAAGCGCATCCGGCGGCAACTCGACATCCCACTCGAAATCATCGACGGCGATCGCGAGGCCGAACTCTCGTGGCGTTCGGTGGCGCATCATTTCCGTCTGGAGAACGCCCGGACCCTGGTAGCCGATATCGGCGGCGGTTCGCTCGAGTTGATCGGGGCGGTCGACGGCATGGTGGAGACGACAGTGTCGGTGCCGCTGGGCGCGGTGCGACGGACCGAGGAGTTCTTCACCGGAAAACAATCGACGCGAAAAGAGCTCGCCGCATTGCGCAAGCATGTCCGGCGAACCCTCAAGAGGGCACTGCCGTGGCGCAACTGGAGCCAGGCGGTGGTGATCGGCTCGGGCGGGTCGTTCACCAACCTGGCGCGGATTGCGGCGGCCCGCGCCGGGACCCTGGGGGATGCGATTCACGGCACGACGATCAGCACCGGTGAGGTCGAGTCGTTGCTCGAATGGCTGGCGACCAAGTCTCCGGAGCAGCGCGCCACGGTGCCCGGGCTCAATCCTCAGCGCGCCGACATCATCCTGGCCGGAGTCGCGGTGGCCGCCGAGCTCCTCGACGCGCTGGATGCCAGATCCCTGACGGCGAGCGCCTTCGGGTTGCGCGAGGGACTTCTGCTCGAGATGGTCGGTCATCCCGAAGCACCCGGAGCGCGCGACCCGTTGCAACTGATTCGCGAGTTCGTCGATCGCTGCCGCGGCGACCGACGGCACGTCGAGCAGGTTCGGACGCTGGCGACCGCTCTGCACGAACAGCTGGCGGCGGCGCTCGGCTGCGATGTGGGTGATGCGTGGCTGCTCGAGGCGGCATCGCTGCTGCACGATGTGGGACAGTTGATGTCGTACCGCAACCACCACAAGCACAGCTTCCAGCTCATTTCCCACGCCGACCGGCTCGGGCTCGATTCCCACGATCGGGCGCTGGTTGCCCTGATTTCGCGCTACCATCGCAAGCGCGGACCAACGCGCAAGCACCGGGAGTTCGCGCGCCTCGGCGACGACGATCAGGATGCCGTGCGCCGGGTCAGCGGATTGTTGCGCGTGGCCGACGGGCTCGATCGCGGCCACACCGCCGCGGTCGATCGGGTCACGGTGACGCTGGAGGACGGCCGCTGCGTGATCCGCGCGTCCCCGCGAGTCAAGAACGCCGACGTCTCGCTCGAGGTCTGGGGCGCCCAGCGGAAGAGCGATGTCCTGGCCAAGATCCTGGGCTGCGACGTCCTCGTGGAAGCCGGACCCGCTACCAAGTAGGGCCCGATACCTCGACGCCGTAGATTCAACCATCTCCTCCCAAGGGCCACCAGCTGACCCCTGATGCACCTCTGGATTTCAC
>JBOHRY010000394.1:0-2041 GCA_050732955.1 Gemmatimonadales bacterium
ACCAGGTTGACCTCGTAAACGATGTTCTTCACCGGCGTGGCGCGATGCGCCGCCACCAATACGAGCGCGACGAGCCCCGCGTGCACCAGGGCGCTTCCGGCAATGCCGACCCGCGGCGGCGCCGGCTGGATCGCCGTCATTTCGCCGGCTCCGTCACCAGGCTGACCTTGTCGATCCCGGCCGCGTGAATCTCGCCCAGCACCCGGACGACGTCACCGTACGGCGCACCGGCATCACCACGGACGAACACGCCGGTCGGATGTCTGGCGGCGGCCAGGATGCGGAACGATGTCTGGAACGCCGGAAAGGAGACGGCGTTGTCCCCCAGCGCGATAAGTCCGTTGCGCTGGACCGTGATCGTGATGGCGTCGGGCATCTGCACCGGCTTGCTCGCCGCTCGCGGCAGCTTGACCGGAATGCCTCCCTGCAGAATTGGCGCGGTGACCATGAAGATCACCAGCAGCACCAGCATCACGTCCACCAGGTTGATGATGTTCACATCGGCATTGAGTGGCCGGCGAAAGCGGCGGCGCGCACCGATGCCCATTGGCATCAGAGCCGGCCCTCGCGGCCCAGTACGCCGATGGTATCCTGCGCCACCCGGTCGAGCTCACCTTCCAGCCGTTCGGAGCGGCCCGTGAAGACGTTATAGGCAATCACCGCCGGGATCGCGGCACCCAGGCCCGCGGCAGTGGCGATCAGCGCGTCGGCGATCCCGGGGCCGACCGCCGCAATGTTCCCGGTACCACCGGATGCGATGCCGAGAAAGGCGTTGATGATGCCGATCACCGTGCCAAAGAGGCCAAGGAGCGGCGACGTGGCGGCCACGATGGCGAGCATCGGGATCATGCGGCGCGTCGCGTCGATCGTCTCGCCGATCCCCGCCTCGATCGTCAGGCTGAGTGCTTCCAGCTGCGTCAGCGACAGCCCGCTGCGCGCGACACCATCGCGCGCCATCGCCTGCTTCAGGTCGTTGAGGAACCCGTTGGTCCTTCGCATGATCTCGGCGTATGGCGAACGACCCAGCCCGGCCATTGCGTGTTGCCGTTCGTCGCTGCCATTGGTCCGGTCGATGGCGTGGTAGAACGCCTTCCGCGCCGACGCGATCCGGCGAAACTCCCACCACTTCGCCACGATGACGTACCACGACACCAGCGAGAAGAGGGCGCAGATTACCAGCACCACCTGTGTCGGCACCGTGGCGTCGAGGACAAGATGCGCGAAACCGGTGTTGACGACGGCCGCCGAATCCTGGATCATGTCGCCGGGCCTTCGAACCAGGCGGCCAGTTCGCGCAGGCCGGCGTCGAAGTCGTGCGTCGGCGCCCAGCCCAGTGCCCTGGCCGCTTTCGAGACATCGAGGCACGAACGGAATAGCTCGCCGGCACGCGGCGGCGCGTATTCGATGACGGGATGGCGGCCGAGCGCGCGGCCGATATACTGGGCCAGATCGTTCACCGAAGTTTCGCGTCCCGTGGCGACGTTGAACGCGGGGACGTCGAGCCGGTCGCCTCGCGACACAGCCACGCTGGCGGCCAGAAGGTTGGCTCGCGCCACATCCTTGACGAAAACGTAGTCGCGCGTCTGCTTGCCGTCGCCGAAGATCGTCAGCGCCTTTCCCGCGAGCAGCCGCGAGACGAAGATCGACACCACTCCGGCCTCCGACGCCGGATCCTGCCGGGGGCCGTACACGTTCGAGTAGCGCAGCGCAACGCCCTCGAAACCATGCAGCGCACCGAGGACCCGCAGGTAATGCTCGCCGGCCAGCTTGCTGACGCCATACGGTGAAATTGGAAGCGTGTCAGTCGGTTCCGGGGTGGGAAGCACCGCGGGATCGCCGTACACGACACCACCGCTCGACGCGAAGATCACTCGCGTGACCCGCCCCGCCGCTGCGGCCGCCAGCAGGTTGGCGAACCCCACCAGGTTGATCGATGCGTCGAGTGCAGGCTGATCGACGGAGACACGCACGTCGATCTGCGCCGCCTCATGGATCAGCACGTCGGGCCGGCCATCCGCTACCGCTGCGAAAGCCTCTGGAC
>JBOHRY010000395.1:0-6237 GCA_050732955.1 Gemmatimonadales bacterium
GCAGCACGATGAGGTAGCACTCTGGGTGATTCTCGGTGATCGCGTTGGCCAGCTTCTGCAGCAGGATGGTCTTGCCGGCCTTGGGGGGCGCCACGATCAGGCCACGCTGTCCCTTGCCGATCGGCGACATCAGGTCGACCACGCGCATCGACAGGTCGTTGTTGGTCCGTTCCAGGTGGATGCGCTCGTCGGGGTAGCGCGGCTTCAGGTTGTCGAAGGCGATGCGAGACTTGGTGCGGTCGGGTTCCTCGTAATTGACGCCCTCGACCTTGAGCAGGGCGAGGTAGCGCTCACCCTCCTTGGGCGGGCGCACCTGGCCCATGACCGTGTCTCCCGTGCGCAGGTCGAAGCGCTTGATCTGGCTCGGCGAGACGTAGATGTCGTCGGGTCCGTACAGGTAGTTCCAGTCCTGCGACCGCAGAAACCCGTAACCTTCCGGCAGGATCTCGAGCACACCCTCGCCGCGGATCACCGTGTCCTTGTCGAGCAGTGACTGCTCGATCCGGAAGATCATGTCCTGCTTGCGGAGCCCCGAGTAGTTGGTGATGTTCAGCTCCGCCGCCAGCGCATGCAGCTCGGCGACAGATTTCTGTTTCAGTTCAGCGATATCCACGGGTTGCTCCGGGTGGAGTTCTGGTGCCGCACGTTCGAACCACGCTGGCGTCGAATTCGCAGATTGTCAGGGGTCTGGGGGTCGAGCCGTTGAAAATGGATGACTCGCGCAGTTGGCGCGGAGGGTGCAGGTGAACGACGTGCGGACCGGCAGGAAGCCACACAGAATACGAGCCCGCCCGAACGGCGTCAAGCCCGTCGATGCATGATGCAGCAGGTTTCTACGCCGGCTGGCACTCGATCGTGCTCGCCGGTGGGCGCGAGGTTTCGGATGGCATCGTGCGCCCGGAACATCGCGGGCCGAGCCCCGACCTCGCCGCGTTCCTCCGGCGGTGGCCGGGCGCCTGGTACTGGGGCGACAATCAACGGACCCGCCTGGTCCTGATCCGGGGGACGGCGCCGGCACGCCCCGAACGATGGCTCTGGCACGGCGCCCTCCTCGTGCTCTTCATCATCTGTACGCTGGGCGCCGGCATGATCGTCGCCGGGCGGTTGCGGTCACCGGTGCACCCCGGACTGGGCGGTGCGGTGACGGGCGCTGTGGAGTTCGCCGAATTTGTGATCGGCGGCGGCTGGCGCACGCTGGCCGCGGGCGGGGAGTTCGCGCTGCCGTTGCTCGGCATCCTGCTGGTGCATGAGTTGGGGCACTACTTCGCCGCCCGCCGGTACGCCATCGATGTGTCGCCGCCGTACTTCCTTCCGGTACCGCCGAATCTCTCGCCCATCGGAAGTCTGGGCGCCTTCATCCGCTTGCGAAGTCCGGTGTACGATCGGCGGCAGCTGCTCGACGTTGGCGCAGCGGGCCCTCTCGCCGGCTTTGTGGTCGCCCTCGGCGTGCTGCTCTGGGGATATCAGTTGTCGCAGCGACTCGGCGGATCCGCCGTCGGAGCACCGTCATTGATCGTGCTCGCCGGGCACCCGGTGGTACTGGGCGAATCGCTGCTGACCCACGCCCTGAGGGACTGGCTGGTTCCCGGAACCGGGCCGGTGCTGCTGGCCCCCGCCGCCTTTGCCGGCTGGGTCGGCATGTTCATCACCGGACTCAATCTGCTGCCGCTGTCGCAACTCGATGGGGGCCACATCTGTTATGGTCTGGTCGGGAAGCGTCAGCGCCTGCTCGCGGTGGCCGCCGGAGTGGGCCTCGTGCTGCTGGGCACCAGCGTGACCGTGTGGCTGATCTGGGCGGCGCTGACGTTCATGATCGGCGGGGGCAAGTGGAGTCACCCCGACGTAGTGATCAGCGAGCGACCGGTGCTGCGGGGTGGGCTCATCACCGGGCTTGCCTGTGCCGTGGTGCTGGTTTTGACCTTTGTTCCGCATCCTTTTCGATAGCCAACGCGGCGGGGCGCATTGCCCTCGCCCCTGACAGGACCGGCCGATGAACGCTTCTGACTCTGTTGGCGACTTCCGGCACGCGCTCACCAACCTGGTGGCGCCCCTGCTCACCGAGGCGCAGCTGGCGCTGGCCGGTCCCGGATCGATGGACGCCGAAACCCGGCGGGCGCTGCAGGAGATCGAGCGGCTCGCGCTCGAGATGCGCACCATTCTCAAGGCCAGCCGGCCGAGCGTGTAGGCAGCCCCGGCTCGACCGTCTCCACAGGTCTGGCCGGAGCGCAGTCGCAAGGATGGCCGGCCGCCGCATTCCGGTACCCTTCAACCCGGACGGGTCGTCGTGATGGTCCGTGCCCATACCCACCGAACCCGTCGTACGCCCCGACCCCGACCCGACGCGGCCGACGGTGAGCGGTCGCTGGTGCTCACGCACGGACGTGCGGCGTCGTCGCGGCGGCGTCTCGGGCAGCGAATCATTGTCGGTCTCGTCATCGCCGCGGCCGCGTGTGCCATCATCTTCGAGTTTGCCGAGATCGTTCGATTGCGCTGACCGCTATGCTTCAGCCATGACATCGTCGGTCATCGTCGCGGCGGCTCATGAGTTCGCGCGAACCGCTGCCGGCTGGATTGCCGACCGCATGGGAGCGGCGATCGAAGCGCGGAAAAGCTGTGCCGTGGCGCTGTGTGGCGGCAGCACGCCGGTGCCGGTGCTGGCCGATCTGGTCGGACGTTCGATCCGCTGGAACGATGTGTCGGTGTATTTCGGCGACGAACGCGCGGTGCCGCCGGATCATCGCGACAGTAACTTCGGGATGGCGCGTCGAGCGTTGCTCGATCACGTCCCGCTCGATCCGGCGCGAGTGCATCGCATGCGCGCCGATCGGGACGACCTTGCCGCGGCAGCACTCGATTACGAGCGAAGCCTGCCGGAACGGCTCGACATCCTGATGCTCGGCCTGGGGCCGGATGGGCACACCGCGTCGCTCTTCCCGGAAACGCCGGCGCTCCGGCCCGGCGCGCGCATAGTACTCGCGGTCGCGGCGCCATCCCCACCGGTGACGCCGCAGGTGGCCCGGATGACGATCACGCCATTGGTGATCGAGGCGGCGCGGAATGTGGTGGTGCTGGTCGCCGGCGCGGACAAGGCGGGCATCGTCGCGCGGGTGCTCGACGGGCCGCTCGATCCGTTCGCCTTGCCGGCGCAACTCGCACGCGGCGACACCTGGATTCTCGATCACGACGCTGCACGTCAACTCAAGGGAAGGGAAGAACCGCAATGAGACTCGCCATGGTCGGCCTGGGCCGCATGGGTGGCAACATGGTCGAGCGCCTGCTGCTCGGAGGGCATCAGGTGGTGGTGTACGATCGCAGTCCGGAGGCGGTCGCCGCGTCGGTGGCGAAGGGCGCCAAGAGCGCGCAAGATCCAGCAGACCTCACTTCACAACTCGACGGACCGCGGGTCGTGTGGGTCATGGTGCCCGCCGGCGATCCGACCGAACAGACGATCGCACAACTCCAGGGGCTGCTTCACCCGGGCGACGTCATCATCGATGGCGGAAATTCCAATTACCGCGACTCGATGCGTCGCGCAGAAGCGGCGAAGGCCAAGGGCGTGGCGTTCATCGATGCCGGAACCAGCGGCGGGATCTGGGGCCTGCAGGTCGGATACTGCCTGATGGTCGGTGCCAGCGAAGCGGCGTTCGCCACCTGCGAGCCGATCTTCCGGACGCTCGCCCCCGAAAACGGCTACGCGCGGGTGGGGCCGCCCGGCGCGGGCCATTATGTCAAGATGATTCACAACGGCATCGAGTACGGACTGCTGCAGGCGTACGCCGAAGGCTATGAGATCCTGCATGCGTCGAAGGAGTTCGCTGTCGATCTGCACCAAGTCGCGGCATTGTGGAATCGCGGCAGCGTGGTGCGCTCGTGGCTCAACGAACTGGCCGAACGCGCCTTCGCCAACAGCCCCGACCTCGCGGAGCTGCGCGGCTACGTCGACGACTCGGGAGAGGGGCGCTGGACGGTTGACGAGGCGATGCGGCTGGATGTGCCGGCGCCGGTGATCACGCTGTCGCTCCTGGCGCGCCTTCGTTCACGGCAACAGGAATCGTTTTCGGCCAAGGTGATCGCCGCGTTGCGCAATGAGTTTGGCGGGCACGCGGTGAAGCGCGCATGACTTCGCCGACGGTGGTGAAGCCGATCAAGGTGACTGGCGAATTCCCGGCCGCTTCTGCCATGCCGAAGCCGGGCCGCTGCATCGTGGTGATCCTGGGCGTCGGCGGCGACCTGGCCAAGCGCAAGCTGCTGCCGGCACTCTTCCATCTCTTCCTCGATGGCGGGATGCCGGACGAATTCGCGATCATCGGAGTCGAGCGCGGGGATTCGACCACCGACGACCATTTCCGCGAGTCCGTCGCCGACACGCTTGCCGGTGAGATCGGTGCCGCGGAATTGCAGAAAGGCTGGGGCGACTTCGGCAAGCGCCTGCACTACGTGTCCGGGGATCTCAATGACCCGGCGGTGTACGGCCGGCTCAAGCACTGCGTGACCGACATCAGTGCGGCGATCCCGGAACTGCAGGGTCACCTCTTTCATCTCGCCCTGCCGCCGAGCATGTACGCGGGCGTGATCCGCCAGCTCGGTGGTTCGGGACTGCTGCCCAAGATGCGCGATCCGGATGACCGCCCCTGGGTGCGCGTGGTGATCGAGAAACCGTTCGGTCACGATGGACCGAGCGCGCAGGCGCTGCAGCGCACCGCGCGCCGGGTCATGGCCGAGTACCAGCTGTACCGGATCGATCACTACCTCGGCAAGGAAACGGTGCAGAACCTGCTGGTATTCCGTTTTGCCAACTCGATCTTCGAAACCGTCTGGAACCGCCATTACATCGATCACGTGCAGATCACCGCGAGCGAGACGCTGGGCGTGGAGCACCGCGGCAAGTACTACGAAGAGGCCGGTGTGGTGCGTGACATGTTCCAGAATCACCTGTTGCAGCTGCTCACGCTCACCGCGATGGAACCGCCGACGGCGTTCGGTGCCGATCCGGTCCGGGACGAGAAGGTCAAGGTGCTGCGCGCGATCCGGCCGGTGAATCCTGCCGCCGCGGTCCGTGGACAGTACGGGCCGGGCCACGTCGACGGACTCGCCGTTCCGGCCTACCGTCAGGAAGAGAATGTCGCCGCCGATTCCCGCACGCCGACGTATGCCGCGGTCCAGTTTGCGGTGGAAAATTGGCGCTGGCAGGGCGTGCCGTTCTTCGTGCGAGCGGGCAAGCGGCTCGCCGCAACGGCCACCGAGATCGCCATTCGATTCCGCCGTCCGCCGCTGATGCTCTTTCCGGCGGAAGCCGGTGAACGTCTGGCTCCGAATCTGCTCGTGGTGCGGATTCAGCCGCGCGAGGGAATCTCGCTTTGCTTCAATGTGAAGGTCCCCGGCATGGCGATGCAGGCGCGCTCGGTCGAGATGGACTTCGCGTACGCCGAGGGATTCGGCACCAAGGAGCACGACGCGTACGAGACGCTCCTCCTCGACGCCATGCTGGGCGACCAGACGCTGTTCATGCGGAGCGACGAAGTCGAGGCGGCGTGGGGGATCGTCGATCCGCTGCTGGCGTACTGGGAAGCGCAGCCTCCCGAGCGTTTTCCCAACTACGCCGCCGGAAGTTCCGGCCCTGCGAGCGCGGACGAGTTGCTCACCAGCGCCGGTGCGACGTGGCGGGCCATCGAGAAGCGGCCCGAGCCTGATACGGCGAAGTGACGTGTTGACGGCGAGCATCGTGCCGTCACTCTAGCATCCCCTGAATGGCAGGACGGATGACCAGTCCAGGATCGGGTTCCAGCGCGGACGTCACGGTTCCGCGGCGCGCGTCAAATACCTTTCGCCTCTTTGCCGAGCGCGCTGCCCGGGCGCTCGGCTCGCCGTGGGCGTTCTTCGCCGCGCTGATTTCCATCATCATCTGGGCGGCGAGCGGTCCGTTCCTGCACTTTTCCACGCCGTGGCAGATGATGATCAACTCCACGACGACGGTCGTCACCTTCCTGATGGTCTTCCTGCTGCAGAGCACGCAGATGCATGACACCAAGGCCCTGCATCTCAAGCTCGACGAACTGTTGCGTGCCATTCACGAGGCGCGGACCGGGCTCGTTGGACTCGAGCGACTCCCCGATGAGCGCCTCGAGGAGCTGGCCGATGAATTCAGCGAACTGGCCAACCGGGAACGCGGCCCCGACGAGAGTTGCCCCCCGGCGGAGCCCTCACCCTGACTGCGAGCCCGGCGTCAGACCGCTCGAC
>JBOHRY010000396.1:0-4215 GCA_050732955.1 Gemmatimonadales bacterium
GTGCGGCAGCGTCGGTCCGCGCCCGGGCCACGAGGACCATGTGGCCCCAGGGATTGCGCAGGTACGGGATGTAGATCTCCGGCACCGGCGGGTTGGCCAGGCCGAAGTGATGCACGTCGCCGATCACGCCAACGACGACCCCGGGAAGCGGCGCACCATAGTCGGAGTATCCCTGCGCCGACTTGTGCAGCAGCACCGACTTGCCGACCGCGTCCTGATCGGGCCAGAACGCCTTGGCGAACGACTCGTTGACCATGACCGCCGTACCGCTCGTCAGGTCCGCCGCCGTGAAATTGCGGCCACGCCGGAGCGGGATACCTAAGGTACTTATGTATTCCGGCGAGATGGTCCGGAACAGCACCGTTGGATCGTGCCCGGGCTCGACGGTTCGGCCCGGAATGCCGACGGTGGTTGACAATGCCGCGCCGTTGAGCGGCATGTGGTTGGTCATCGCAGCGCTCATCACGCCAGGGACCGGACGAACCGCGTCGAGCACTCGCGCGTAGTACGCCCCGGCCTGCGCCGGCTCGGCATACTGCTTCCCCGGCGGTGAGAAATCGACGGCGACCAGGCCATGCGTGTTGAAGCCGGGTGCCACGTGACTCAACGACCAGAAGCTCCGCACCAGCAGGCCGGCGGCGATGACGAGCATCAGGGCGAGCGCGATCTCGCCGGCGACCAGGATGCCGCGGATCCGCTGCTGCCGGCCGCCGGTCCCCGCACCAGCGGCGCCTTCCTTGAGCGGAGCGGCGAGGTTGACGTGCGCCGCACGGAACGCGGGCAGGGCGCCCACCACCAGCGCCGAGACGATCGCAACGAGTGCCGCGAAGCCGAGAGCGGGCCCATCGATGCTGACATCGGCCGATCCCGGAGCTCCGGCGGCAAAACCACGAATGACGCCGAGCACCCAGGTCGCCGCGAACGCACCGAGCACTGCCGCGGCGGCCGCGAGCATCAATTGCTCCGTCAGCAGCTGTCGCGCGATACGGCCGCGGGACGCTCCCAGGCTGGTGCGAATCGCCAGTTCCCGCGTTCGACCAGCGGCGCGCACCAGGGCCAGGTTGGTCAGGTTCACCCACGCGATGAGCAGCACCAGCGTCATCGCAGCGGCGAGGACGGCAACGTTCGATGGCGCGCTACCGCGGAGGTATTGCGTAAACGGCGTGGCGAAAACCGACGGCCACGCGGCATTCTCCGCGGGATACGCGGCGGCGAGACGGTGGGCGATCGCGTCGAGCTCCGCTTTGCCGCGCGACAGCGGCACGCGTGGCTTCAATCGTGCGACAGTGCGGCTGTCGGCGTGAAAGTCGCGCGCGTGGAGGACGGATTCGGTCGCAGCTACCGTCTCAACCGGAATGAAAATCCCGGCCCACTCGGGAAACTCCGCGCCCCGGGCCAGCACCCCGGCCACCGTGTAGTCGCCGTCGCCGGTGTTGACCGTGGTCCCCACGACGTGCGGATCGGCGTGGAACTGCCCGCGCCAGACCGCGTCGGTCAGCACCATGAAATGACTGCCATCCCGCGCCTCGGTCGGCGTGAACCAGCGGCCCAGCTGCAGTCGCGGCTCGACGACCGCGAAGAAGTCGGGACTGACGATCGCGACCAGCACCTGGGCGGCTCCCTCGGGCCGCGTGATCGAAGTGCCGCGGCCGCGGGCGTACGCAATTCCGCTGAAGGCGCCGGCGGAATCCTGGTGCTGCCAGTCGAGGAAGTTCGGGTATGACACGCCGGTACCGCGTCCCTGCGCATCGGCCTCCCCGAGATAGACGAGGCGTCCGGCGTCGGTATATGGCAGCGGTCGGATCATGACGCGATCGACGAGCGAGAACGCCGCCGTCACCAGCGCGATGCCGAGCGCGAGCGTGAGTACCGCCGTGACGACGTACAACGGGCTCCGTCGCAGCGCCCGGAAACCGGATCGCAGATCCTGCAGCGCGCCGGTCAGACGACCCACCCGTCCCTGAGATTGATGATCCGGTTGCCGTACGTCGCGTTGGTCTCCGAATGGGTCACCTGCACGATCGTGGTACCACCCTTGTTGAGCGCGGTGAAGAGTTCCATGATCTCGCGCCCTTGGGCCGAGTGCAGGTTGCCGGTCGGTTCGTCGGCCAGCAGCAGCGATGGCTGGTGAATCACCGACCTGGCCACCGCGACAAGCTGCTGCTGCCCGCCCGAGAGCTGGCTCGGATAGAGATCCTTTTTCGCGACGATGCCGAACCGGTCCAGTGTATCGGCCACGATCGCCTGCCGTTCGGATTTCTTGATGTCACGATACGAGAGCGGAATGTCGAGGTTCTCGGCGACCGTGAGGTCGTCGAGCAGGTGGTACTGCTGAAAGACAAACCCGACGTACTGCTTGTGCAGCGCCACCCGTTTCTTGGCATCGAGGCGGTGCACCAGGTGATCGTGCAGCCGGTACTCGCCGGTCCACGCTCCGTCCAGCATGCCGAGGACTGCGAGGAGGGTCGACTTGCCGGCCCCCGATGGTCCCATGATGGTGACGAACTCGCCTTGCTTGATGTCCAGCGTGATCCGCCGGAGCACGTAACTGCGTCCGCCGGCGAGGGCATAGCTTTTTTCAACGTCGATCAGCGAAATCATCGCACGTCCGGGGTGGGAGAATTACTCGGATCGTAATGGGTCGTGCCGCTACTCGTGCTTCAATGCGGTCGTTGGCTCAATGCTGATCGCCCGTCGCGCCGGCAGGTACATCGCCAGCAGCGACACCATGAGGAGCACCACAATCACGCACGCCGTGGTCAGCGGATCCGCCGGCGCCACGCGAAAGAGCAGCCGCGACAGCGCTCGCGATGCGATGGCGCCCCCTGCCGTGCCGAGCGCCAGACCCGCAGCGATCAGCACGAGGCCTCGCCGCAGCACCAGCCGGAGCACCTGCTGCCGCTGCGCGCCGAGGGCCATGCGGATCCCGATCTCGCGGGTGCGTTGTTCGACCGAGAAGGCCAGCACCGCGTAGACACCGATCGCGGCAACCAGCACCGCCAGGCCGGCGAAGATGGTGAGCAGGAACATCGGATACCGGCGGTCGGCCATCGACGCAGTTTCGAGCCGGGTCATCGGCTGGAAGTCTTCGACCGGCAGCTGCGGATCGAGTTGCCGCACGGTGGCGCGCACCGCCGGAGCCAGCGCGAGCGGCGAGCCGGAGGTGCGAATCGCGATCGACATCCGGCTCATGGGACTCTGCGGCAACGGATAATAGATCGTCGGATCGCGATCACCGTCGAGCCCGGTGACCAGCGCATCACCCACCACGCCGACAATTTCGGCCTCGGCATCCGGGTTGAACCAGCTCACCTTGATGTGCTGGCCAACCGGATCGTGACCCGGCCAGAATTTCCTTGCGAACGCAGCGCTGACCAGCACGACCGGCGGCGCATTCGCTGCATCCTGCGTAGAGAGACCGCGACCGCGGAGGATCGGAATGCCCATGGTCGCGAGATACTGCGGATCCATCACGCGAATGACCGCTCCCGGCTCCTGACCGGCAGCCGGCTTCGGCCGCCCGACGATTTCGAAGCTGGTGCCTGCGCCGATTCCGGTCAGCGGCAGCCAGGTCACCGCGCCCGCACCGCGCACTCCCGGCAGTGCGCGCAGCCGTTCGAGCAGCTGCTGATAGAAAGTGACGATTCGCGCCGGCGTGCTGTCGGGGTAGGTACCGACAGGCAAATCCACGGTGACGGTGAGGACGTTGTCCGGATTTAAACCCGGATCGACGGCCGAGAGCCGGGCGATCGAACGCACCATCAGCCCGGCCCCGATCAGCAGCACCAGGGCGAGCGCCACTTGCACCACGACGAGTCCCGCGCGAAAACGGCCTGCGGTAAGGCCTTCGGTTGTGCGGGTCCCTTCGGTGCGGAGCGCGCCGCCAATCCGGCGGAGCCGTCCACCGAAGGCCGCCGGCAGTCCGATCAGCAGGCCGACCCCGACCGACACCAGCGTGGTGAGCAGCAACACGCCACGGTCCAGCCGGATCTCCTGCAGGCGCGGGACGCTGTCGGGATGTGCGGCGACCAGCAGCTCAACGCCATAGACCGCAAGCATCAGCGCGACGCCGCCACCAGCGAGCCCCAGCATCACGTTCTCGATCAGCCATTGCCGCACCAGGCTCCATCCCGGGGCGCCGAGTGCGGTGCGTACCGCCAACTCGCGCTCGCGGCTCGCCGCGTGACCGAGCATCAGGTTGGCCACGTTGGCGCA
>JBOHRY010000397.1:0-4098 GCA_050732955.1 Gemmatimonadales bacterium
CGTTCACCCGGCGGCTATCTCGGCGAGGATGTCGATGTCCTCTACGACTTCATCGCCAGCGGCGACACTGCCGGGCGCGCCAACTGCGATCGCCTCTGGAAGAACGGCATCTTCGCGCAGGGGCAGGACCGCGTGACCGGCGACATGAATGACTTCTGGCTCGATCGCGACCTGCTGCTGCACGTCAAGAACATCAAGGCAGCCGTGCTCCTCGCTCATGGCTTGAACGATTACAACGTCGTTCCCGAACACAGCGTCCGCATCTACAACGAGATGAAGGCGCATCACATGCCGGTGTCGATCTACCTGCATCAGGGTGGGCACGGCGGCAATCCGCCGGCTGAGATGGTGAACCGGTGGTTTTCACACTACCTGTACGGTGTCAACAATGGCGTCGAGAAGGACGCGCCGGTGTGGATCGTACAGGACGCGAACTCGCAGGCGCCGGAAGCATTGATCGCCGCGCACAGGCCGCCGCTGACGACCACGACGACCGGCTTCGAGAGCGCGACGATCACCGTAACGCCAGGCGTCCGAGCGCCCGCGTTTCGCGGTCGCGGAGCCGCTGGCGAGGGCCGCGGAGCCACTGGCGGCGGCCGGGGTCGCGGTGCACCGCAAGAGCTCCCCACACCGTTCGCCTCATTCCCTGTGCCGGGTTCAGTGCCGGTGATCCTGCACCCCGCGGCCGGCGGTTCCGCCGTTGGTGGTCTCGCAACCCGTGCAGCGACGGGTAGCGAGAAACTGGTAGACGACGTCGCGTTCAGTGGCAGCGCCAACGCGGCCGCAACTCAGTCGAATCACCGGCTGATCTACGCCACCGGCATGCTCACTGACACGGTACACATTTCGGGAACGCCGCGCGTGACGCTGCGCATCGCGTCGAGCAAGCCGGCCGCGAACCTCACGGTCTGGCTGGTGATGCTGCCATACGACTCGACCGCTTCCGGCCGTTCGTCGAGCACTGAAGGGCTGATCACCCGGGGCTGGGCCGACATCCAGAACTACAAGTCGCTGACGCGCGGCGGGAATTACGAGTCGAAGCGGCCGGGCGAGAAGCTCGTCCCGGGAAAGTTCTACGACCTCACCTTCGACCTTGAACCCGACGACGAATTCGTACCTGCTGGGAAGCGCCTCGCCGTGATGATCATGTCAAGTGATCGCGAGTTCACGCTCTGGCCGGAGGCCGGCACCGAACTCACCGTTGACCTGGCGCACTCATCGTTCGCCATCCCGATCGTCGGCGGCAACGCAGCACTGGTGAAGGCGCACGGGATGTAGCCGGGCGGGCGGGATCGCAGCCCCGCGCTGGATCAGGTGAATCAACCCCGCTCGAGGAGATTCACTGCCGCGGTCACCGCGTCGCGGGTGCCGACGAGTACCAGCAAGTCTCCCGGCTCCAGCCGCTCCGTCTTGCTCGGCGCGGGAATCGCTTTCGCACCTCGGGTCACGCCAAGTATGCTCGCACCGGTGCGGCCACGTACGCCGAGTTCGGCGAGGGTACGGCCGGCCGCAAAGTGCAGCGGCTCGACCCGGAAGGGCGTCGGCGCGCCCAAGCCAGGGAGCATGTGCGTCGCGGTCGTGAATCGGTCCGCTTGTCCTTCCAGCGTCGGAATCATCATCTCCGCGGTTCCGTGCTCGGGTGGTAGCGCCGAGCGGACCGCGTCAGCCAGCAGTTCCGCGCCGGCGCGGATGTGCCCCTCCAGGTTTCGCGCGCTGCGCCAGGCGGTGATCGCGAGCACACCGAGCAACGCTCCGAGCAGAAG
Source organism: Gemmatimonadales bacterium (assembly GCA_050732955.1). Classification (GTDB taxonomy): domain Bacteria; phylum Gemmatimonadota; class Gemmatimonadetes; order Gemmatimonadales; family GWC2-71-9; genus Palsa-1233. The sequence continues at coordinate 1,764 of JBOHRY010000397.1, forward strand.
GGCGCCGCGAAACGGCGGAATGAACGGTTGGGTGACCGCGAGAACAGGAAGTCCGGTGAGCAGCAGAATCGCGATCTCGAGCGTCACGATCAGCGCTCGCCGCGGCGCCTCGGCCCGATCTACGGCACCCGTGCTCGGAAGCGCGGTGCGCGCGAGGATCATGGCGATAGCGCGCGCGGTGCGGCCCAAGCCCATGCCGAACGGCGACGCGATCGCCAGCGCCACCACGGCGAGGCCGATCGCCGTGAGTTGCGGCGACACGCGCCCGGCGAGTGCGTGGGTCAACGCCGGATAGAGAAGAAAGGCGGCGATCAGCACCGCGGCGGTGAGCACGCCGTCGAGCACCAGCCAGCGGATCAATCCGCGAAGCAGTGTACCGCGCGTGCGACGCGACGGCGCGCGACGCAACTGTTCCAGCCAGCTGCCATAGAGCGAGGCATACGTCTGCAGCGGGCGGGGCAGCTTGCGATCAACCCAAGCGGTGATCCGATCCGACGAGCCGATCAGCCACGGCGTCAGCAGTGTGGTGATCGCCGACACGGCCACGGCGACGGGAAAGAGAAACTCGCGCACGGCACCCGTCGCGACCCCGAGCGAGACGATGATGAAAGAGAACTCGCCGATCTGCGCCATGCTCAAGCCGGTGCGCATGGCTGCCTGCGTGCCGCGCCCGGCGAGGAATGCGCCCAGGCTCACGCTGAAAACCTTGCCCACGACCACGACGACGGTGAGCACCAGCACGATCACCCAGTGTGCCGCGATCAGGGCGGGATCGATCAGCATGCCGACCGCGACGAAGAAGACGGCGGCGAAGATGTCGCGCACCGGCTTCACCAGTTCGGCCACCTGCGCGCCCTTCCCCGATTCGGCCACCAGCGAGCCGGCTATGAATCCACCGAGCGCCACCGAATAACCGAGAGCCCGAGCCAGCAGCGCGAAGGCGAAGCAGAGGCCGATCGAGGTGATCACGATGGTTTCGTTGCGCACCGTCTTGACGAGCCGGCGGATCAGGCGCGGTATCACCACGAGCCCGATGGTCACCCAGACAAAGAGGAGGGTCAGGAGCCGGAGCGCGGTAGCAACCAGCGATATCTGGGCGCCGCTTCCGGTGAGCGACCCCAGCCCCGCCAGAAAGAGCACCGCCACGAGGTCCTCGACCACGAGCACGCCCATGATCGGTTCGCGGATCCGGCGCTCGACGCCGCGTTCCTCGAAGGTCTTGGCAATGATCGTGGTGCTGGACGCGGTGATCATGGCACCGGTGAAGAGCGCCTCGCGGAAGCTCCAGCCGAGAATTCGCGCGACACCGATGCCGAGCCATGCCATCAGCGACACATCGATGACTGCCGTGATCGCGACACTGTTGCCGACGCGGAGCAACCGGCGAACCGAGAACTCGAGCCCGATCGCGAAGAGCAGGAGGATGACGCCAATCTCCGCCAGTGTTTCGGTGGTGGCGTGGTCCGCGGTCATCCATGGCGTGATGTGCGGACCGACCAGCAATCCGGCGAGCAGGTAGCCGAGGATGACCGGCTGCTTGAGCCGGTGAAAGACGACGGTAGTCACCGCGGCCGCGCAGAGGATCAGCGCGAAGGTGGTGAGGAAGGTCGGTGCTGCCGGTTGCAGTGGCTAGCTCCCCGCCGTGGATCCGCCCACGGCAATGGGCCGCCACGCGATCGCTTCCCACGCGGCATCGAGTGTGGCAACCGCGTGGGGATGATTCGCGGTCCACTCGCGATTGGCGACCCGCTCGGCGGCAAATGCTACCAGGGTGAGCCAGACGGCGGTCCAGAGTTCGACCACGCCGGCGCGGACACTCCCCTCCTGTTTTCCGCGGGCGATCAGGTGTTCCAGCCCCTGCCGCAACTCGCTGGCTGCGGATCGCGATAGTTCGTCGAGTTCGCTGGTGAGCTTCCAACCGAGGAGCATGCGGACGCGTGCAGGCTCCTTCTCGCCCTGCTCCAGCCACACGCGGCCGAGGGCAGTCAATCGGGCGCCGACCGTCCTGCCAGTTCCGGTCGAAACCTCGCGCACAGTGGCGGTTCCCCAGCGCTGAGTTTCCTGGTAGGCGGCGTTGAGCAGGGCTTGTTTGCTCGGGAAATGGCGATAGATCGTCCCTTCGGCGACGCCGGCGCGCTTGGCGAGCATGGGAGTGGTGGTGGAGTGGTAGCCGGTGGTGGTGAAGAGTTCGCGAGCGGATTCGAGGAGACGGGAGCGGGTGGTTCCGGACTCGGGCATTCAAGAAACTAGCCCGGAGCCGAGCCCGCGCTTCAGCCCGGGAGCGAAGAGGCTCCCGCCCGCCGGGCGAACCTGGGGTGCCGGCCAACCGTCAGAA
>JBOHRY010000398.1:0-5336 GCA_050732955.1 Gemmatimonadales bacterium
CTGCTGACCCTGCTCTGGGAGCAGGAGTTCGTGCTGATCACCTACGTCTTCGTCGAGGTGCTGGGCGAAGGTCTCGAGTTCCTGCAGGCGAGCGATTCACCGGACCAGCGGCCAGGCGCCGCGGAGCCGGCCGACGCGCGAGCGGAAGTGGCGGAGGCCGCTGCCGCGCCGCCCGGCGGCGCTGACACCCCCGCGGGCGGTTATGGCCTGGTCGATCTCACGGATTTCGACGCCACTCCCTACTTCCTCGACGCCGCCGAGATTCGGCTGATCCAGAGTGAACTGGAAGACGAATATCGGCGCGACATGCGCCAGTCGGCAATCGACGCGCTGCTCGACGTGCTGGAGGCGCAGCGCGATCCGGTGGTGCGCCGGGAAGCGATCTCCCTGCTCGACGAAATCCTGCCGGCGCAGCTGTCGACCGGCGGGTTCCGCGCCGTGGCTCGCATACTCCGGGAGTTGCGGGTCATCTCGGCCCGTGCTCACGGGCTGGACAAGGACCTCCACGACGCGGTGCTCTCGTTCGAAGAGCGCCTGTCGACGCCGGAGATCCTCGAGCAGCTCTTCCGCGTCCTGGCCGACAACGCCAATCGTCCGAGCGACGAGGACGTCGGCGAGGTACTGCACGAGCTCAAGCCGTCCGCACTCCCGGCGGTGCTCACCCAACTGGGCCGGATCGCCGACAGCAATGTGCGCCGGGTGCTGGAATCCAGTGTCGAGTCGATCGCGCGAACCCAGCCGCAGGCGCTCGGCGCGCTGCTGGAAGGCGATCCGCCGGACGCGCTCTCGCCGGCGATATCGCTGGCCACGCGACTGGGACTTTCGCAGTTCGTGCCGGTGATCATCCATCACATGACGCACCCGGAGGAGTCTGTCCGACTCGCGGCGACACGCTCGCTCGGTGAGTTCGCGACGCCGACGGCGATCGCGGCCCTGGAGGTGGCGCTGGATGACAGCGAGCGTTCCGTCCGCCAGCTGGCGCTCTCGCTGTTGCTCGAACGCGGCGGATCCGGCGGCCTGGTGCGGCGGCTGGAAGGCCTGCTGTTCGACGGGGTCGAGCGCGACTGGGAACGAAGCGAGCGGCGGGCGTTCTTCGAGGCGTACGGATCGCTGGCGGGTGCGCCGGCGATCGAGCACCTCCGCGTGCCGCTCGAGCCGCGCGGAATCTTCCGCCGCCGCGAATCGGCGGACACCCGCGCGTGCGCCATCTTTGCACTCGCCAAGGTGCGGACCTTCGAGGCGCGCCTGCTGGTCGATCGATATTCTGCGGACAAGGAACCGGTGGTCCGAAGCGCAGCCAACACCGTGCTCAGGGACTGGATGCCGTGACGGAGACGACCGTCCGGGACGACGCTCTGTTGCGCCAGTCGGGGCGGGCGCTGCTCGTCTCGATTCACGGCGCGCAGCGGGCGCTCAAGCTCTACCCGGTGGAGAATGCCGCCGTGCAGCGCGCGCTGGATGATCTCGTAGCGACCGCGGCGTCGGTCTGCAAGCTCGAAGGTGTTGTCGAAATCCGTCTCGCCGGCGATTTCATTTTCATCAACCAGACACGCCTCAGGCTGGGTCTCGACAACTTCGCGGCGTTCAGCGGATTCGTGGCGCTGATGAAGGGGTGCGGCGTCGGGTTGCTGCGCATCGAGGACGGCGTCACGCGGCGTGAGTTCCAGGCGTTCCTGTCGATCACCGGCGAACTCCCGGCCGACTTCGACCCGGAGGAGCGTCTCGAACTCCTGCAGCAGCGGATGCAACAGGCCGACATCGTCCGCCTGTCGGTTGGCCGCGCGGGGGAGGTCGGTGCGGAGGCTGCGGCCGAGGCCGACGAAGGACTCGAGCGCGCCAAGCGAACCTACGCCCACGGTGTGGCGGTGGCGCGCGACGTCGTGCACGGCGTTCGCATGGGGCGGATGCCCAGCACCCGGCGGCTCAAGCGGGCCATCCAGACGATCGTGGACCAGGTGATGGAGAACGAGCTTTCCATCACCGGCCTGACCACGCTGCGAGAGTTCGACGAATACACCTTCACGCACTCCGTCAACGTCTGCATCTTCGCCGTGGCGCTGGGGAAGCGGCTGGGTCTCGACCGGCTGCAGCTGTATGACCTCGGCCTCGCGGCGCTGCTGCATGACATCGGCAAGGCGCGCCTCGACCAGGCGATCCTCAACAAGAACTCGGCGCTGGACGAGCAGGAATGGCGCACCATGCAATCGCATCCGTGGCTCGGCACGCTGACGCTCTTCAAGATGCGCGAAGGCGAGGACCTGCCGTACCGCGCGATCCTGGCCGCGCACGAACATCACATGAAGGTGGACTTGAGCGGCTACCCGCGTCCGGTGCGGCCGCGCAGTCTCGGTCTCTTCACGCGGCTGATCGCCGTAGCCGATGGCTACGACGCGGCGACGACGCGCCGGGTCTATCAGAGCGTGCCGTGGGAGGCCGACGCGGTGCTTCGGGACATGTGGTTCAACCCGGGGCGCGGCTACGATCCCACCCTGGTGAAGGCGCTGATCAACCTGCTGGGCATTTATCCCGTGGGAACTTGCGTCATTCTCGACACCTTCGAAGTCGCCATTGTCGCCGGACCGAGTCCCGATCCGGAGCAACTCGACCGGCCGCTGGTGCGCCTGGTGGTGGACGAAGCGGGCAGCCGCATGCCGCCGCCGGGTGAGTTGGTCGATCTCTCCATTCCGTCGGCGGATGGCACCTTCCGGCGGACCATCGTGAAGGTCACCTCGGCCGAACGTTATGGGCTCGTCGTTGGCGATTACTTCATCTGATTCCGCGCTGACCGGAGTGTGGGACGCGTTGCGTGAGCGGCGACGTCCCGGTCTGGTGCCGTATCTCACGGCCGGCTTTCCCACGCCGGAGGATTCGCTCGCGGCGCTGCAGGCCGTCGATGAACACGCGGACGTGCTGGAGGTCGGCGTACCGTTCAGCGATCCGCTGGCGGATGGACCGACGATTCAACGGTCCACCTTTCGCGCACTCGCGAACGGCACCACGCTCGCGAGCACGCTCGACCTGATCATTCGCGCCAGGCTCGAATCACCGGTGGTGCTGTTCACCTATCTCAATCCGGTGCTGCAGTACGGCATCCCGCGGCTGCTCAAGGACGCGGCAGATGCCGGGGTCGCAGGGCTGCTGTTGACCGATCTTCCGGCCGGCGCCGATCCCGCCATCGAGAGCCTGGTACAAGCCTCACCGCTCGACCTGATACGGCTGGTCGCCCCCACCACAACGGAGGACCGCCTGGTCCGCTCGGTTTCCGGCGCGCAAGGGTTCATCTACCTGATCGCCCGGTTGGGCGTGACGGGCGCATCGACGACGCTGGCGCAGGACCTGACGACGTCCATCGCCCGGGTGCGCGCTGCGACGCCGTTGCCGATCGCGGTGGGGTTTGGAGTGTCAACGCCCGAACAGGCGCGCGCAGTCGCGCAGCACGCCGACGGTGTGGTGATCGGAAGCGCTCTGGTGGATGTGCTCGGCAGCCAAGGTGTGGCTGCTTCGGCCCGATTCCTTGCAGCGATTCGCACGGCGCTGGATGCGCCGTGACATGCCGTCACGCGCCTGGATCGCCACGGGCAGCAACCTGGGCGACCGTGAGTCGCATCTAGCAGCTGCCCGCGCGGGGATCGCGGCCGCCGGCAAGGTCGTCGTCGCGAGCGAGATCGATGAAACGGTGCCGCTCGGCGGACTGGAGCAGCCGTCGTATCTCAATCAGATGCTGATCGTCGAAACCGCACTTTCGCCCGACGCGGTGATGAAAGTCTGCCATGAAATCGAGCGGTCGCGAGGGCGGGAACGCACGTCGCGCTGGTGCTCGCGTACGTTGGACCTTGACCTGGTTCGCTACGACGACCTGCTTTGCGACACGCCGGACCTGACATTGCCGCACCCGGGCCTCAGAGACCGGAGCTTCTGGGCCCGGGAAATCGCGCAACTGGAGGCGCATGGCTGATCGACCGGTTCGACTGCCGGACCTGCGCGAGCACAAACGCGCGGGCAACCGGTTGGTGGTGCTCACCTGCTACGACGCCCTCTTCGCCCTGCTGCTCGAGAGCGCCGGCGTGGACCTGCTGCTGGTCGGCGATTCGCTGAATCAACTGCTCGGCGGACGCGCGACGACCTTGAGCGCCACGCTCGACCAGATGATCTATCATGCCGCCAGCGTGAGGCGCGGGGCCCAGCAGACGCCGATCATCGTCGACATGCCGTTCCTTTCGTACCAGGTCAGCATCGAGGAAGCGGTGCGCAATGCAGGCAGGGTCCTCGCCGAAACCGACTGCCACGCCGTGAAGCTTGAGGGCGGCGCGGCGATGGCGCCCACAGTCGCAGCCCTGGTCGCGCGCGGTATCCCGGTCATGGGTCATCTGGGGTTCACGCCGCAGTCAGTCAATCTTCTTGGTACCCGGGTGCAGGGGCGCGACGATGCCGCGGCGAAAAGCATGGCGGCGGATGCGTTGGCACTCGAGGCCGCCGGGGCGTGCGCCATCGTCTTGGAGCTGGTCCCCAAGACGCTTGCGTCGGAGATCTCCCGTTCGCTGACGATTCCAACCATCGGGATCGGCGCAGGGAATGAATGCGACGGTCAGGTCCTGGTGCTGCATGACATGCTAGGGCTCAACGAGGGCTTCGCGCCGCGGTTTCTCAAGCAGTATGCCGAGATGGCGAAGGCAGTGCGTTCCGCGGTGTCGTGCTTCGCGTCAGAAGTGCGGAGCGGCGCGTATCCCGACGACAATCATTCCTTCAACTGAGTCAATGGAAGAAATCGCCGAGGTCGCCGCACTGCGCGCCCGATTGGCAGTCGAACGCGCCAGCAGCCGGTCAATTGGCCTGGTGCCCACCATGGGATATCTGCACGCCGGACACCTGAGCCTCGTCGCTGCCGCTCGGCGTGCCGCCGACATCGTCGTCCTGAGCGCATTTGTCAATCCGCTGCAGTTTGGCCCGAACGAGGATTTCGAGCGGTATCCGCGAGATCCCGCGCGGGATCGCAAACTCGCGCGCGCGCATGGCGTCGATATCTTCTTCGCTCCGTCCAGTGCAGAGATGTATCCAGTGCCGAGCGACCTGCGCGTCTCGGCGGGTGAGGTGGGATCGCGGCTCGAGGGCGCCGTGCGTCCCGGGCACTTCGACGGCGTGCTGACCGTAGTCGCCAAGTTGTTCAACATCGTGACGCCCGACGTGACCTGTTTCGGCCAGAAGGACATCCAGCAGGTGACGCTGGTACGCCGCATGATCGACGTGCTGGATTTCCCGATCCGGCTCATCGTGGCGCCGATCGTGCGCGAACCGGATGGTCTGGCGATGAGCTCCCGCAACGTCTACCTGTCCTCGAC
>JBOHRY010000399.1:0-6713 GCA_050732955.1 Gemmatimonadales bacterium
GCGCTGGTGGGGGTGGGGGTGGTTCTGGGAGCCGGTCCTAGCGCCGTGCGGTAAAGGCGCTGGCATTGGGCGTTAGGCATTGAGCGTTAGGCATTGAGCGTTAGGACTTGGTGGAACGCTCCCAACGTCCAACGCCTAAGGCTTAACGCCTTCGATCTCCAACAACCTCACCTTCCGCCACAGCCCACCACCGTATCCGCCGAGTTTTCCTCCGGTGTTCACCACGCGATGACACGGAATGATGATCGGGATCCGGTTGCGGCCGTTGGCACTGCCCACCGCGCGCACGGCTTTCGGATTGCCGATGGTGCGCGCGACATCGGCGTACGAGCAGGTGACGCCGTACGGAATGGCGCGCAGGGCCTCCCAGACGGCCAGTTCGAACGGTGAGCCCCGCAGCACCAGCGGCACCGCGAATTCGCGGCGCTCGCCGGCGAAGTACTCCTCCAGCTCGCGGAACACCGCGGTCAGATGCGGGTGCCTGCCTGCGACCACCGGACCCTTGAACCAGCGGCGCAGCGTGGGTGCCTGCCGCTCGAGCCGCGCGATGTCGCCGAACTCCACCAGTACCACGCCTTCATCCACCGCCGCCGCCACCAGCGTCCCCAGGGGAGAGTTCCAGGTTGATGCGATCACCGGTTCGCCCTCTCTGGCGCGTCCCGGAGGCGCGCCCACGAGCTGGGTGAAGGCATCGCGGAAGCCGCTGTGCGATTCCCATGCGGAATTGATGATGACCTGATCCAGCGCCGCTCCCCGGCGCAACTGATGCTGCGCCGCCGCGAGTCGGCGGGCGCGGAGCCAGGCGTGAAAGGTCATGCCGAACGCCTGCCGGCAATAGCGGCGAACGCGCACCGGGTCGAATCCGTGCTCCGCCAGCGCCGCGTCGTTGAGCCGTGTCGTGCCCGCCGTATCGACCAGCGCCAGTAGTCGAGGCCACCACTCGGGTTCGCCGGCCGGCTGGTCGGGGCGGCAGCGCCGGCAGGCGCGGAAACCGGCGGAACGCGCGGCGTCGAGCGTGGCAAAGAACGACAGCTGTTCGGGACTGGCGCGGCGCGACCGGCAGGTGGGACGGCAGGCGACGCCAGTGCTTCGAACGCCGAAGACGAAGAGTCCGTCCCAGGCGGCGTCACGGCGGGCAACGGCGCCCAGCAGGGTGCGGCGCGATGGCAGGCGGGTCAGTGTTGTCATGGCTGCCAGTCTAGCGGAAACGTTGCATCGATCGCCACCGCTGATTGAACGCTGAATCCGGGGTCCTGGCGAGAGGCCCTTGCTGCGCCGCGTCCGCAAGAGGATTCTTCGGGGGCAGCGCGAACCGGCGTCTTGACGCGGAGCCTTCGTTGACCGATCGACGGTTGCAGGTGTACCAGACCGACCAGCTCCGGGTCACGTACGATCCGGCGGTATGCCGTCATTCGAAGGTCTGCGTGCACACGCTCCCTGCTGTCTTCGACGCGCAGCGCACCGAGTGGATTCATCCGGCCAACGCCAGCGTCGATGCGGTGATCGCCGCCGTCTCCAAGTGTCCGTCGGGCGCGCTCCGCGCCCAGCTGGTCACCTCGGTGCTCAGGATCGTCCCACCCGGCGAGGCACCCTGAATCGATCAAGGGACGATCGTGAAGTCCCTCGATACCTGGAAGGTCCCGTTCAGGAAGACATCCACCTGATAACTGCCCTTGGCAAACGGCTTCGTCTGGGCGAACCGCAAACCGACGGTATTCATGCCGAGGCTGTCCAGCGCACCGGTCTTGGTACCGATCGAATCGATGCTGCGCTTGTTCTGACGCAACCGGGCGCTCACGGTGCTACCGCTGTCCACGTAGATGGTCCGGATCGACACCAGGATCGAATCCCCCGGCTGGAATTGTTGCGCCGGTCCGCCAAACACGTGATTGAGCCGATCCAGCTGGCGCGCCAATTCGAAGCTCTCGATGTGCGGCACGCGCGGCACGTTCGCGCCGGGTCCCGTGGGGACGCCGATGGCGAGCGCCGACGCGGTCGCGCTGTCGAAATCGGCTGAGCGGGCACCTTTCCGGCCGCACGCGGCAACGAACGTCAAGGCGGAGAGGGCGGCAATCGGCAGCGCGGCACGTCGCATCAGGGTGACCGGGTGAAAGTTGATCAGAGCCGGGGTTGGCTCCGCATCGAGGAAGGTATCAGCGGGGGGCCGGATGGCAATAAGACTGGTGGTGTTCGACGCGGTGGGCACCACGGTGCGCGACGGCGGCCGGGGAGTCCAGCGGGCGATGCACGATGCCATCGCCGTCACCGGACTGGTGCTGCGCGAGAACGCGATGAGCGGCATCACCGGCCTCGGCAAGGCGCAGGCGATTCGCACCCTGCTCGAAGGTCATGGCCGCGACGAATTGCTGCCGCGGACCGATGCGATCCACGCCGATTTTGTCGCCCGGATGCGGCGACATTTTCGCGAGGATCAGGGCGTCGGACCGATCGAGGGCGTGGAACAGACGTTCGCCGCGCTCAGGGCGCGCGGGATCGCGGTCGCGCTGGATACCGGCTTCTCTCGCGCGGTGCTGGACGAGATCCTCGCGCGCCTCGGCTGGGATGGTCCGACGAGTCCCCTCGATGCCACCATTGCCAGCGACGAAGTGGCGCGCGGTCGCCCCTATCCCGACATGATCGATGCACTCCGCACCCGGCTCGGCGGCATTCCCTACACCGAGGTCGCCAAGGTGGGCGACACGCCGGTGGATCTGCAGGAAGGCACCATGGCGCGGTGCGGGCTGGTGGTCGGCGTGCTCACCGGCGTGCACGACCAGGTGAGCCTGATGCAGCACCCCAACGACGCGCTGATCCCGAGCGTCGCCGATCTGCCGGAAATCCTCACCACGCTCGGACTCATGGGGGCGAACCCCGTCCAGTAGCTGGTGCCTCGTGCTTGCGGTGACGTGACGCCTCGTGCACCGCCTTGCGCAGCAGGTACTCGATCTGGCTGTTGAGCGAACGCAGGTCGTCCGCCGCCCACTTCACCAGTGCCGCGTGAAGATCGGGTGGCAACCGCAGCAGGAACGGTTTGCGTTGGCTCATCGATCAATAGATCGTGCCGGTGTTCACCACGGGCTGCATCGGCTGCTCGGCGCAGAGGGTCACCAGCAGGTTGGACACCATCCCCGCCTTGCGTTCCTCATCCAGATTGACGATCCCCTGCTCGACGATGCTCTTGAGCGCCATCGCCACCATCGACACGGCGCCTTCGACGATCAGGGTTCGTGCGGCGATGATCGCGCTGGCCTGCTGGCGCCGGAGCATCGCGTTGGCGATCTCGGGCGCGTAGGCGAGGTGCGCGATGCGCGCTTCGAGTACCTTCATCCCGGCCTTGGCCAGGCGCGCCTGCACTTCCTGGGCGAGCTGGTCCGAGATCTCCACCGCGTTGTGGCTCAGCGAACGCTCGCCCTCCCGATGCGCATCGTACGGATAACTCGTGGCGAGGGTGCGCACCGCGGATTCGCTCTGCACGCGGACATAGTCCTCGTAATTGTCCACCTCGAACATCGCTTCCGCCGAGTCAACGACTTGCCAGACCACGATCGCGCCGATCTCGATCGGATTGGAGGTCTTGTCGTTCACCTTGAGCTTGGCGGTCTCGAAATTCCGCACACGAAGTGAGATGCTGCGCTTGACGAAAAAGGGATTCGCCCACCAGAGCCCGGGCGTCTTGACCGTGCCGACATAGTCGCCGAAGAGGGTGAGCACCTTGGCCTGGTTGGGTTGCACCGCGAAGAAACCGGCGAGGCAGACCAGCAGGACCAGGGCGGCGACGAAGCCGGCGCCGATCATCACCGGGGACGCGGCAGCGGCCCCACGAATCCAGAGGACGACCGCCCCGGCGGCAATGAGGATCATCACCACTAGCGCGGGAATACCGGGAACGGCTTTGCGTTCGATTTCGTTGGTCATGATCGGTCCAGGATGAGGTGGCATCACGATGATATCACAGTGAGATCACCGGCGCAAGGGAGATTTCACCCGACCGGATTCTGCGTCGCTGTAGCTTGCAGCGTGTTCCGATTTCGTTGCGCGCTGGCCCTCCCGGCTCTCCTGCTTGCCTCCTGTCTCGCCGATTCGATCGTGCCGACGCCGAATGCGCCGGCCTCGATCAGCGGATTCGATCTGGTGCAATACGGACCGACCAACGTGTCGCTGCTCGCCATGTGGGCGCTGGCGCCTGATCGCGCCTGGGCCGGTGGCCAGGCCGGCGTGCTGCTCGGGTGGAACGGCGTATCCTGGCGCGCGGAGACGACGCCGACCCAGGAAACGATCGTCGCCATCTGGGCCGCGGATACCGACGACGCGTACGCTGTGGGGAGCGGCGGCGTGTTGCTCCATCGCGTGGGCACGCAGTGGGTGAGCCAGCCCTCCGGCACCACGACGACGCTGCTCGATGTCTGGGGACTCGATCGCGACCGGATCTGGGTCACCGGATCCAACGGCACGATGTTGCGGCATACATCAACCGGCTGGACACCGATTCCGCTGCCGTTGCCCGCGGAACTCTGGGGAATCTGGGGATCGTCGGAGGATGCGCTGGTCGCGGTCGGGCAGAACGGAGTCATCCTCGAATGCTGCGACTCCGGAGCCTGGCACAGCGTTTCGTCACCGACCAACCTGGTGCTCTTCAGCGTCGCGGGCGACGGCGCCGGCCGGATCGTCGCTGTGGGCGGGAACGGAATCATCCTGCTGCGCGATGCCGGCACCTGGCGCACCGTCACGTCGCCGACGTCGGTCAATCTCTTCGAAGTCTGGAGCGATGCGCCCGGCCACTTCTTCGCCGTGGGTGACGGCGGCAGGATTCTCAGCGGCGACGGGATCAACTGGAGCGTGGTGCCGACGACTGGCGCGCGCGAGAACCTGCGCAGCGTCGCGGGAGCGGGTGGCCGCCATTTCGCCGCCGGTTGGTACGGGACGATCCTGGACGATTCGGGCGGTACCTGGCATCCGACGCTCGACGGCGGCGTGCTGTACGATGTGCAGGCGCCGGAAGACGGCGCCGCGATCACGGTGGGTTCGGGCGGTCTCGCGTACCAACAGACGGGTCCGCGCTGGCAACCGATCACGCTGCCCACCAATGCCAGCCTGTACGGGATCGCCGGCCCATCGGCGAATGCGCGGCTCGTCGTGGGCGACAGCGGCACGATCCTGCGATTCGACGGGATGACCTGGCGGCGCGAGGCGTCGCCGTATGACGGACTGCTGCGCGCTGCCTGGTGGTCTCCCGACCAGCGTGCCATGGTGGTCGGCAACGAGGGAACCGCGCTGGCGTGGGACGGGTCGGCCTGGCACGCCACGGCGACCCATTCGACGGCATTCCTTCGCCACGTCTGGGGAACCGAGTGGGCGGATGTGTGGGCGGTCGGCGACAGCGGCACCGTCCTCCGCTACGACGGCAGCGCCTGGCATCACCTCGCCGCACCGACCCAGCAACTGCTGCGTGGAGTCTGGGGCCGCTCGGCCCGTGACGTCTGGGTCGTGGGCGACAGCGGGACCGCGATGCACTGGGATGGTCGCGCCTGGCAGGTGCTGCCATCACCGACCACACTCCGGCTCAGTGCCGTGCACGGCCTTGGCAACAACATTCTCGTGGTCGGCGGCAACGGTGCAGGGTGGCTCTGGAATGGGAGCACCTGGGCCGGATACGATACCGGGCTGCCCGCGGCGCTGATCGGAATGGACGTGAACTCGAACGGCGTCATCGCAGTCGGCGAGCTGAGCGCGATCGTGGTGAGCAAACCGTAGGCACTACTTCTCGGTGAGCCTCCGCCGCGGCGACACGACGTTGGCGATGAGGATGCCGGCGACGAGCGACACGGCGATCAGCACCATCCGGAACGCCGTTTCGACACCGACCTGCACATCGCGATCGAGCAGCGAAGCCAGGGACTGAAGTCCGACGCTTCCCGGAACCAGCAGGAGCAGACCTGGCACCAGCGCGATCTGCGCCGGGCGGTTGGTCAGCCTGGCGTACCAGTTGGCTCCGACGCCGGTCATCACCCCACCGACAAACGCGCCGAGTTCGGCGCCAAGGGTATCGGATCCGACGCGTGCTCCGGCAAAGGCGACGATTCCCGCCATGATGATCCACGGCACGTCGCGCGGCTCCGCCTTGAGCAGCACCGCGAATCCCACCGGTGACACGATGATCGCGAGCAGGAGAGTCCATCCCGGCAGCGGAACGACGACACTCGGGCGCGGCGCGCCAATCACGAGATTGCCGGTCTTGGCGCCGAGGGCGATGCCGAAGGCGATCCCGAGGAGGAGAACCAGCGCGCCCATGAATCGCGCCGTGCCGGACGCGAGGTGACGGGTCGAGAGCTCGGTCATCGCGGTGGTGAGCATCAGCCCCGGAATCAGCACGATGACACCGGACAGCGTGGCGAGAAAAACGGAGACCGGGAATCCGGTGGAGGCGATGGCGCTGGCGAGGAACGACGCGGCGAAGGCGGCCAACGGCTCGAAGACGCCGCTGAAGGCGCGTCGGCGTTCGGTGAGGAGTGCCAGCACGCCGATCACCAGTCCGATGGCAGCCGCGACCACGATTTCGTGCCCACCGCCGCCGAGGAAACGTGCGGCACCACCAGAAACGACACCGAACGCGGCGGTGCGGGCGATGGCGCCGTAACGCGGTGGCGCCGTTTCGATGGCGCCAATGCGCGACGATCCCTCGGCCGGTGTGAGGCGACCGTTGAGCACTTCGCGGG
>JBOHRY010000400.1:0-5617 GCA_050732955.1 Gemmatimonadales bacterium
CCCTCTCGTTAAGAGGGGAAGGTCCACCGCCAGCATCGAGGCTCGTTCGGGGTAGTCAATCAGCACGCCGCCGATCGGCAGACCCAGGTCGCGGGCCACCGCGTCTTCGGCGTGCGCCAGTCGCTCAGGATCCTCCCAAACCCACGAGGGCAAGTCTTCCGGAACGCGGCTCGCCGGAAGATCCAGCGCCCGTTTGAACAGCCGCCGCTCCCGGAGCGCCGCGGCGAGTCCCGTAGCGTCGCGTGATTCCAGCAACGCCATCATTCCGCCGTCGGTGGCATCCGCGATCTCGTCAAGCGTGAACGCGCCCGCCGCCAGCGTCGAGCCGACCGCGCGCTTGAACATGCACGTCGCCGATCGCACGGCGTGATGCCAGTAGACGTTCCGGTACATCTGGTACTTGGCGAAGAGCAGCGACTCGAGTGCGCTGATCCCCTTTTCGTGAACGCCCACGCGACGCGCACCCGAACCAGCAGGCACCAGCACGAGTGACGCCATCAGCCGATCGACGTCGACGGCGCCGTAGGGCACGCCGCACATGCGCGCGTCGCGGCTCAAGTAATCGATCTTGTCGAGATCGAGTGAACCCGAGATCAGGCCAGCGAGTGGCGCCGTGCTGGTCCCCTGTATCATCGCGGCGATTCGCGAAATCAACTCTTCGCCGCCGAGCCCGCGGAGCAATTCGCCGAGCGCTCCCTCGCCGAGACGACGGGCACCCAGCTCTTCGTGATTGGGGAAGCCCGCTTCTTCCAGCGCATGTGAGAACGGGTAGTGCCCGATGTCGTGCAGCAGCGCCGCAAGCCGCACGGCCAGTCGCTCATCTTCTGACACACGATCGAGATCACCGCGTTCCGCCAGCGAAGTCAGCGCGCGGTTGGTGAGATGGTACGCGCCAAGCGCGTGTTCGAATCGGGTGTGCGTGGCACCCGGGTAGACCAGAAAAGCATGACCCAACTGGCGAACCTGGCGCAACCGCTGAAACACCCCGGTGTCGATTACCGCGACGGCCGCCGGCTCGAGCTGGATGTTGTCCCAGAGCGGGTCGCGGATCGCCGCCGGTCGCGTGCGCGTCATCCGCGCGTCTGCCTGCTTGCGGGCGAGAAGCAGCGATTGCCTTCCCGCCGATCTTTCACGCCGTTTCCGGTTCCAGCCGCCAATGCTCGTCACTGCGCCAGAGCGCCGAGAGAATCAGCTCGCGCATCCACATGAACTCCTGCGGCAGCCGATCATACAGCTTTTCGAATAGCTCACGATGTCCGAGCAGTTCGCCCTTCCATTGTTCGCGATCGACCGACATCAGGCGCAGGAAGGTTTCCTTCGGGAAGTCGAGCCCGTCCCAGCGCAGGTCTTCGTAGCGCGGCATCCAGCCGATCGGGCTCTCGGTCCCCGCGGCGCGTCCGCGCACCCGACCGACGATCCACTCCAGCACGCGCATGTTCTGGCTGTACCCCGGCCAGATGAACTTGCCGTCCTTGTCTTTCCGGAACCAGTTGACGCCGAAAATGCGCGGTGGATCGCTCAGGCCGCGGCCCATCTGCAGCCAGTGATTGAAATAATCCCCCATGTGATAGCCGCAGAATGGCAGCATCGCGAACGGATCGCGGCGGACATTGCCGACTGCACCGGCCGCTGCGGCCGTGGTTTCCGAGCCGATGGTCGCCCCGAGATAGACGCCGAAATTCCAGTTGAACGCCTGGTGGACGAGCGGCACTGTGGTCGCTCGGCGGCCGCCGTAGATGAACGCCGAGATCGGCACGCCCGCGGGATTCTCCCAGTCGGGGTCGATCGACGGGCACTGCGACGCCGGTGCAGTGAAGCGCGCGTTGGGATGGGCCGCCGGCGTCTTGCTCTCGGGCGTCCACGGCTTGCCGTGCCAGTCGGTAAGTTGAGGCGGAAGAGTCCGCGTCAACCCTTCCCACCAGACATCGCCGTCGGGCGTCAACGCCACGTTGGTGAAGATGGCGTTCTTCGCCATCGTCGCCATCGCGTTGGGATTGGTATCGGACGACGTGCCGGGCGCCACGCCGAAATAGCCGGCCTCGGGGTTGATCGCATGCAGTCGTCCGTCCGGACCGGGCCGGATCCACGCAATGTCATCGCCCACGGTCGTGACGCTCCACCTGTCGTAGCCCTTGGGCGGAATCAGCATCGCGAGGTTGGTCTTGCCGCAGGCGCTCGGGAATCCGGCCGCGAGGTATGTCGTTTCGCCGTCCGGACTCCGGACGCCGAGGATCAGCGTATGCTCGGCCATCCAGCCTTCGTCGCGGCCCATCGCCGAGGCGATGCGCAGTGCGAAGCATTTCTTGCCGAGCAGGGCATTTCCGCCGTAGCCGGACCCGAACGACCAGATTTCGCGGTCCTCGGGGAAGTGCACGATGTACTTCTGCTTGGCGTTGCACGGCCACTTGCTGTCGGCCTCGCCCGGATTGAGCGGCTTGCCAACCGAGTGCATGCACGGCACGAAATCGCCGTCGCCAAGCGCCTTGGCCACGGCGCGGCCCATGCGCGTCATGATCCGCATGTTGACGACTACGTACGGCGAATCCGTCAGCTCGACGCCGATGTACGACAGCGGCGAACCCACCGGTCCCATTGAGAAGGGGATCACGTACATGGTGCGCCCACGCATGCAACCGGTGAAGAGCCGTTGCAGCGTCTCCCGCATCTCCTTCGGATCGACCCAGTTGTTGGTCGGCCCGGCGTCCTGCTTGCGGTGACTGCAGATGAACGTCCGGTCATCGACGCGGGCGACGTCCTCCGGATCGGACCAGGCGAGAAACGAGTTGGGCCGTTTGTCCGGGTTGAGGCGAATCATGGTGCCGCTGGCGACCATCTGGTCGCAGAGCTGGGCGGACTCCTCCTCGGAACCGTCGCACCAATGAATCCGGTCGGGTCGGGTGAGCTTGGCCATCGCTTCGACCCAGCTGATCAGCCGCTCGTGGTTCATCCACGCCGGCGGTTTGAGGCTCTGGGGTGATGCAGTCGCAGTCATCAACACTCCATTGCAGTCCCGGTGCGCGCCGTGGGGCGGCACCGTCGGTCATTCAACCGGTGAGTTGTCAGCGGCGCCCGATCACGGACACGGTCGCCGGCTGGTGATACAGGGTAACCACGGTTTGGCGGTCGCGGTCGCTGACGCCGTCGAACACCGGATTGGCAAACATTACGTCATCAGGATGGGGTGAATGCGCCAGAATGCCCAGCATGTGTCCGAACTCGTGTGTCATCGTGATGCTGAAGCAGGTCGGAATCCCCGGCTCGATGTCGCTCACCACGGCGTACATGAAGATGTGGATCGGAAGCCGCAGCGTGTGCGCATCGGGGTCGATGTCGAGATCGGTCTCGCCGTTGCATTGCGGCGCCCGCGCTCCGATTCCGCCGCCGATGTCGGGGATGTCGTTGCGCACGATCACGTCGGCCGTCGTCGAATCATCCACCAGCGTTGCGCGGAATTCCCCGTACAGAAACGCGTTCTGCCAGCGATCGATGGCGGTCGTGAGGTACGAATGGATCGGACTGTCGTCCGCGATCCAGATGCGCACCGGCAGCAGGTCGCGCGACCAGTGGAACGCCAGCGTATCACCGAAGTCGAAATCGCGGTATTCGTAGATGTTGGTGATCGCCGGCGACGCAATGTTGGTGCATCCGGCGACACCGAGGATGGCGAACCACGCCAGGCGCCGCATCACAGCCTGCGCTCGATGCCGACGCGAAGGCCGAGGCGTTGCACCGACTGCGAACCCGCATAGCCGCGGTCCCCTAACGCAGACGTCGTGAACGTGTGAGTGTCCACCCGACCGGTCACCTGCAACTTCAGCGTTTCGGTGATCTGGCGACTCCACACTACGCCGCCGGCCAGCATCCAGCGATGCGTGCCGCCGTTCTGGAAGACGCCTTCGTTCGCCGTCGGCAAGTAGAATACCGCGCCGCCGCCCAGCTGCCAGCGGAACAACCAGAGCAGTTTGCCTTCGAAGAGGACCAGCGTCGTGACGGTTGCCACCGCCGCCAGTTGGCCATCCGTAGAAGTTCCCAGGGTATTGATCACGTTGAGCGGCGCGCGAGCATAGGTAACCTCCGCCAGCGCCCGGTACGGTCCCTTGCCGGTGGGGTACGCAACGTCCAGCGCCACGGTCGGAGCGATGGCGGGTCGCAGCTTGGTGCTCAACACACCGTCGTCCACCAGCGCGGTGCTGTACGTGGCGCCGGCGCTCAGCTGCACCGTGGCCTGACCCGCCAACGGCATGGCACAGGCTACGGAAGCGAGCCACCCCCAACGGAAACGCATCCCGCCAAGATAAATCACTCCACGAGGCCACGAAGCAGCGCCATCATCCGCCGGTCGTTGGTCACTTCATCGTCGCCTTTGGGTGTTTCGAGGATCTTCGGAATTGCCGTGAAACGTGGATCGCGCATCAGGCGCCGGAAGGGCTCGAGTCCCAGAGACCCTTCTCCCACGAGTTCGTGGCGATCACGCCGCGACGCGAACGGCGTCTTCGAGTCGTTCAAGTGAATGCAGGCGAGCAGTTCGAGCCCGATGATCCGGTGCCACGCGTCCCACACGCCGTCGTAATCGCCGACAAGGTCGTATCCGGCACTGTAGAGGTGGCAGGTGTCCGCGCAGAACGCGACGCGATGCCGGACGTCATCGCCGACGAGGTCCCGGAGAGCGCGTAGCTCCTCGAAACTGCGTCCCAGGACGGTGCCTCCGCCGGCAGTCGCCTCCAGGTGGATGCGCACTTCCCCGGGAACTTCCCGAAGGGCCACCGTGATGGCCTCGGCGTTGCGCTCCAGACCGGCGTCGTGGTCGTCCATGTAGTTCCCGGGGTGCGAAACCACCCCGTCCAGGCCCAACGCGGTGGACCGTCGGAGCTCGCTGGTGAAGGCGGAGAGAGACCGGGCCCGCAAGACGGGGTCCGGGGATGCCAGGTTGATCAGGTACGAATCGTGCGACACTACCACGGCGACAGGATGTGTGTCCCGGGCGCGTCGGAAGGCGTCGGCGATGACCGGCGTTATGTCGGGCTCCCGCCACATGTTGGGAGTCTTGGTAAAGATCTGGATTGCCGTGGCTTCGATGGCTGCACCGCGGGCCGGGGCCGTTGCCGGACCCCCCGCCGTCGAGACGTGGGCTCCAAGGTGACCGGGGTTGGCCGCCTTTGGGGCAGATGCCTTTTGCTGACGAGGTTTCGTGGCCGAAGTCGTGCGTTTCATGGATCCCTCAACTCCAGTGGCTCGGCCGGGGCTCAAGAGTCGCGGAACCCGACCGCTGATGGTGCTTTTCGGGGACTATGCCGCCCGCCCGGAGGGCCTCGAACGGGACCTGCTCCGGGCCGGTTTTCAGGTGGCCGAGGCCGATGACATCGAACATCTCCCCGCCCGGCCGGCTCTCGTTGTGGCAACTTGCACCACCCTCGCCGGCGACACCGTCCAGCTGAATGAAGCCTTTACTTCGGCCCGGGCAACAGGGGCCCAGGTCGTGGTGCTCATCGCCCAGGGCGAGCCCGAGGACCTGATCCGGGCCGCCGAAGCGGGTGCCGACGAGGCGATCCTGTTGCCGATCGAAGCCCCCCTCCTGATCACCAGGCTTCGGGCCCGTCTCGTGGCGCCGCGGATGACG
>JBOHRY010000401.1:0-3186 GCA_050732955.1 Gemmatimonadales bacterium
GCCCAGAGATCGGGCGTGCCACCACGGTCCGTGATGACAGCGAGCTTCTTCCCGTCGGGTGACCACTTGAATTCGCTATTCGAGCCCCCCGTGACCACGATTCGAATCGGGCCACCGGCGGCGGGCATCACGGCGAGGTCCGTGATGCCGCCGTTGCGCGAAATTGTGAACGCGATCTTGGTGCCATCGGGCGAGAGACCCGGTATCCCAGTTTCGATCGAGTCGGGGGTGAGTTGGTGTTCGGTGCCGTCGGCCACCGAGTGACTCCAGATTCCGCTCGAGCCCTTGCCGGTCAGCCAGGCGAACTGCAGCGTTCCCGCGCGCCACTGCATCAACTCTTCGTCGATCGGGTCGTTGGTCACGCGCATCTCATTGCCGCCAGCGGCGGAGACCACCCACACGTCGGTCTGATGCCCCCGATCGGAGAGGAAGGCGATCCAGCGGGAATCGGGCGACCATATCGGCCACCAGTCGTTGCGCACGTCGCGGGTCAGCTGCCGTGGCGCGCCGCTGTCAGCCGAGACGACCCAGATATCGGCGGTGCCGGTACGGCGTGATTCGT
Source organism: Gemmatimonadales bacterium (assembly GCA_050732955.1). GTDB lineage: Bacteria > Gemmatimonadota > Gemmatimonadetes > Gemmatimonadales > GWC2-71-9 > Palsa-1233. Next base: position 563 of record JBOHRY010000401.1, read on the forward strand.
AGGCGATCCACTTCCCGTCGGGCGACCACGGTGTGCCGGTCTGCGCGAACTGCTCGAAGCCGTCGGTGGTGAGCTGGCGTGCGTGCTGTCCAGAGCTATCGGCGACCCAGAGAGTGGTCATCCCCTTGTCAACGACCATGTACACGATGTGCAGGCCATCCGGAGATCCGTAGGCGAGGTTGGTGCGCGTCTCTCCTGGGATGGTGGGGTGCGACCCTCCGTGCGCCACTGAAGTCGTGAAGGTCCGGAACGAGCCGCCGATCGTGGCGAAATAGTCGAGTCCATCGCCATCGGGGTGCCAGTGCAACGGAATGAACAAGCCGGATCCGATCGGAAGCCGGCGGGCGTTGCTGCCGTCGGTCGCCATCACCATGATGGCAGAAACACCGGTCCCGGTGTCTGCCGTGGGAACGGCGAACTCCTTTCCGTCGGGAGACCATATCGGTTCGACTGCTGCTACAAGGCTGGTGTCCGGCAGCTGGTGGGCACCAGCAAAGTTGGAGTCGGCGGTCCAGAGGTCTCGTCCGGCAGCCGCACCTTGCCACCAGTAAACCCGCGACCAGTCCGGCGAAAAACGGGCAACCTGATGATTGGCCGTATCTGGTGACATGATCCTGGCAACCGGCAGCGCGGCCGTTTCGTCATCGCCGTTGCCGCTGCATGCCGCCGCCGCGATCGCTCCGAGCACCGCGATCAGTCGCTTCATGGTCTTGATCCTCCTGCCTTCGTTCCGACCAGCACGCTGTCGATGCCGCGCTGGATCTGGCCGACGACACTGTCCTGCGCCGCCAGCACGTTGCTCACGTTGGGGTTGTAAGTGCTGGCCCAGAGACTCCGTGTCGTGACCGGGTTACTGAACTGCACATTGATTCGCATCACGTCGCCGGCGCGGAAGACCGTCGCCTCGACCACGGCGTCGAGCTTGAGCTCACTTGCGATTTCCTTGTCGGTCTTGGGACTCCCCTTGTAGCGCATCATCTCCGACCTCGACGCCACACCGAGCTTGCCCAGGCGCGAAAGCGAATTGGTGAGCGCATCCTGCATCGCCGCGACAAAGACGGAATCCTTTCCAGAAATATCCTCGATCGGCATCACACCGATCCGCTGGATCTTGCCGTTCCCACCGCCGCCGCGCGTGGCAAGCCAGATTCCGGCGGCCGCACCAATCACCACGACTGCCAAGCCAGCCCAGACCAGTGGGCTCATGCGCCTGCCCGCGACCGCACCAGCGACGCCGGGCACCGGTCGCGTGTGCGTCGGCGTCATTCCACCGCTCGGCGTTGCCGCGATCAGGTCGAGCTGTGCCAGGAACTCGTCAGCGCTCTGCCAGCGATCGGCCGGATTCTTGGCAAGGCACTTCATGATGACGTCCGCGAGCGGCTCCGGAACCGCAGGCCGCAACTCGCGGATCGGCTTGGGCGCCTCCATCACGTGCGCTGCAAGAATCCCCTGCGCCGTCTCGGCCGAGAACGGCGTTCGCCCGGTCAGCATTTCGTACGCGAGGATGCCCAGGGCGTAGATGTCGGCGCGCTGGTCGATTTCGCCCTGACCCATCGCCTGTTCGGGCGCCATGTAGTGCGGCGTGCCCACCGCCATCCCGACGGTCGTCATCGTGTCGCTGCTGGCCGAAGCGCTTACCGCCTTGGCGACGCCGAAATCGGTGACGACGGCGTGGCGGCCGGAGAGCAGGACGTTGCCCGGCTTGATGTCGCGGTGGACCACACCGCGCGCGTGCGAGTACGCCAGCGCGTCGGCCACTCCCTTGAGGATCCGCACCGCATCAGCGATCGGAAGCTGTTTCTCGCGCAGCAGGCGATCGCGCAGCGATTCGCCCTCCACGTATGGCATCACATAATAGAGAAAGCCCTGCGCCTCGCCCGAGTCATAGAGCGAGAGAATGTGCGGATGATTGAACTGGGCGACGAACTTGATCTCGCGGGGGAAACGTTCCGAGCCCAACGCCGCCGAAAGTTCCGGCCGGAGCACCTTGAGCGCGACCTGGCGGTCGTGCTTGACGTCGCGCGCCAGGTAGACGGTCGCCATCCCGCCGGCACCGACCTCGCGTTCAATGGCATAGTGTCCGGCCAGCGCCTCGGCGAGGCGGGACTCGGCAGACGACATCGGGCTCCGGGACAGGTTTTGAGAGGCGGGGATAATCTACGGACGAGAGAGGTTAGAAGTTAGGGCGTGAGGGCGTTAGGGCGTGAAGGCTGGGAGCGGTGCGGGGTCGCGTCGCGAGGGCGGCGGTGGTGCTCCTGAGCAAGGACCGATAGGGAGCGGACCGGGTCGCGAGCGTTAGCGAGCGACCGCGGCCGGAGGCCGCGAAGCGCTCGGTGCCGCGGGATTCGGTCCGAGGGAAGGAGCGCTACCGCCGGACCCATGCCGTCGAAGAGCCTGCCCTGAGCGAAGTCGACGGGCCTGCGAAGGTGCCGCGCACCCGCTTCGCTCAGGACGACACCGTAACGCCTAACGCCTAATGCCTTCACCTCACCCACCCCTGCGCTTGCAGCGCCTCCTGAAACCCCGGCATCCTGAGCGAAATCGGCGGCAGGTACTCATCCGCCAGTTGCCGCCGCCACCAGTTGCCGGTCTGCTTCCGTTCCGCCGGCGTGGTGAACCAGTAC
>JBOHRY010000402.1:0-10397 GCA_050732955.1 Gemmatimonadales bacterium
CGTCCGTGGTATCAATCGTGTAGGCGATCATCGCCAGTGACGCTGCCTCCGTCACCAGCTCGTCGAGGCGCGACCAGCGCGCGAGCCATGCGTCGCGGGTCGTCGCATCGAGCGGCGCCAGTTCGAGCTCGCGGTAATACGGCGCGAGCGACTCCCAGGTCGCGTCGGCGAACCCGGCACTGCTATCAGGCAGCGGTAGCATGACCAGGCAGGGACGGCAGGAGTGGATGCGTCAGACGGCGGGCCCTGTGGCGGCGGCCGACCGAGCCGGTACGTGATGGAAAGTGGTCCAGCTCACCAGCAACACGATGGCGCCTCCCAGAATGAACGGCGAGCTGATACCCAACGTTTGAAACGCAAATGTCCCGGCGATCGGCGCCACCACGCGGGCGATTCCCGCGAACGTCTGCGCCACGCCCATCATGGTTCCCAGTTCTGCCGGATCTACGGAGCGCGACAGCAGCGAGGTCACCGCCGGAAACATCAGGGCCGTGCCGATCGGCACGAACGGGATGACCACGATCATCACCCAGACGCTCGGGACCAGGGGGTAGAGCAGCATCCCGACCGCAAGCATGATCGTTCCGGCGCGAAGTGCACCCACTTCGCCCACCCGGTCCACCACCGGTCCCAGAAAAACCGACCGCATGATGAACGACAGCACGCCATAATACATGAAGAAGAGGCCGATCGTCTTCTCGGTCACCGCAAAGCGCGCGTTGAGCCAGAGGGCCAGCACCCCGGTCAGCAGCGAGAAGGCCAGCATCCCGACGCCGTAGATCCAGATCAAGCGCTCTGCCCGGCCGGTCGGATTCCCCAGTACGGACACCGCCGCATGCCACACGGGCTTGCGCTGAGCCGGCGCCGACCGAGCCGCGGCAGGGCGTGACTCCGGCAACCAGAGCCACGCCGCCAGGACGTTGAGGGCGCACAACCCGGAGGCAAAATAGCCGGGTGCCTCCCGACCCAGTCGAGCCGCCAGCGACCCGATCGCCGGCCCGATGCTTACGCCGGCATTGGTCGCTGCGGAGAGCCACCCCAGCGCCCGGGCGCGATGCTCGCGCTCCACGGTGTCCGATACATACGCCTGTGCCACGCCGGTGGTACCGCCGCCCAACCCCTGCACCACGCGCGAGAGAAAGAGCACGAAGAGCGAGGTGGCCAGGCCGAACACCAGGAAGGCGATCGCGGATGCCAGCAAGCCGATCAGCAGCGCCGGCCGGCGCCCGTAGCGATCGGATACCCTCCCCCATACTGGCGCCGCCAGCAGCTGAGCGATCGAGAATGAGGCGATCAGCCAACCCACCATCACCGGAGTCGCATGCAACCGGAGGGCATAAAACGGCAACAGCGGGATCACCATCAGTGAGCCCAGCATGTCGATGAAGTTCAAGCCGATGAGCACGCCGAGCTGGTTGAACTGCTGCTGCTTGGTGCGATGTGCGGGTGCGGATGCGGTCATGCGACCCGGTGGCTCCAGTCCAGGACAGGTGGGCTCACACTACCGCGCCGGTGCCCTGGTTGGTTTCGGCGACAAACCGGCGCTCAACAGGTTGGCCCAGAGTCGCCACGCCCCCGGCACCAGTGCCGGGAGCTGACGATGGAAGGAAAGTCCGGTGTAGATCGCGGTTCCGGCACCCACCTTGGCTATGAGGAGACCGCCAGCCCGCGGCGTGTCGCCGGGATCGTGCGTCTCCAGCACCGGAGTCCAGGCTGGATCCCACGCAATGGGAAAGTCGAGGCCGCGCTCCTGGACCCAACCGTCGAAATCGCGGTCGCCGATCGGATTCGGCCAACGCAGCACTTGCTGAGTCTTCGCCAGCAGCGTCACCGGGGCGGTCTCATCGGTCACCCGGCTCTGCGTTGGCGTGGTGAACGTGAGTGGTTTCGGCGCGAACCCACCGCGCATGTAGGGCTGCTGCTCGTACTGGATGATCAGCGTGCCGCCGGCATCCAGCCACCGCATCAGCCGAGGATGCGCTCGAACCAGCGACTCGTCGGCTTCGTACGCGCGCGGACCGATCACGATCACCTTGAACTGCTTGAGCGGCCCTCGCTCGAGCGCGTCACCGGTCAGCAGCGTCACAGGGAGTCCCGCGTTCGCCATCGCTTCCGGGACCAGGTCGCCACCGCCGCGCACGTAACCGATCGCGGTCAATACGGGAAACGTCACGTCGCTCACGACAACATTCGACTGGGCCGCGATCGCCATGTTCTCTGCCCGCACGTGAGGATAGCGAATCCGGTACAGGCCGGTGGCGAAGGTGTCGTTCCCGGCCGCCACGCTGGCGTCGATATGATATCGGTCGAGCAGGGTGGTGCGCGGGGCCGTCACCTTGAATGTGACCATCGCACGTTCGCCCTCGCGTGCGAAATGCACCGGCTGCGGTGCGGTGGTAGTCCACCCCGGCGGAACGGTGAGCGACACGGTGGCATCCATCGAGTCGCGCGACAGATGCTCGAGCGAAACCGTGAATGAGCGGCTTCGCTGATCGGACGGCCAGAGAATCTCACCGGGCTGGAGGCCAACCGCCACGCGTGGGACGATCATGACCGGCCGGCGGACCTCGCCGATCACGGGGTCGCGGAATCGGCCCTCGATTTCCCTGACGACGGTGCCACTCTCGGACCCCGGCAGCGCAACCGTGAACCGCGCCGTGAACGGTGGCGCCGATGGCTCGCCCCACACTCTGGGATCGCCGCTCCATTGATACATCGCACCGAACCGCGGACGGTCGAGGTAATACGGTGTCGTCAGCGCGGCGTGCGGCGTGACCTGCGCGGCATACGTACAATTGTACAATACGCCGGGTGCAACCACATGCTCGCCGGCGCATTCGCCCGGACGGATCGAAAACCCCTCGTGCGGCACCAGCGCGGTGGTGACACGGGCACTGTCGTGTCCCGCGTTCCACATCGTCACCGTGACGGGAAGCGATTCGCCCGGCGTGACTTCGTCATCCGTGGTCGTCGCATCCACCACGATCCGGGACTCGGTGAGCAGCGCCTCCGCCGCGTGTGGATCGACAGCCGGCTCCCGCTCCGGGGTGATCCCCGCGAAGAGTGAGTCGTCCGGACCGGTGATGCCGGGCGCCCGCACCTCGAGCCGGAGTCCGGTACCGGCAGGTCCAAGATTCTCGAGGTTGCCCTGGTTCTGCGACCGGTGCTGCGAGCGGCTCCGCATCGCCAGCTGATGCAGCGTGAGTCCGGTGGCGGGATCGATCACACCGCCGTTGAATGTCAATGTCGCTCCGCCGACACCACCGCGCGGACTGCGGTAGAACTTGGCGGCCTGCCACGCCGTCAAGCCTTCTTGCGTGGCAAGTTCAGGAAAGCGATTCGGATCACCGGCTGCGTGATAGGCCTCGAGCGACAGGATCCCGGACGCCTGATGATGGCCGTGACCGTCCGCCGGTGTTCCCGACCAGACCGAAACAATGACTTGCGGCCGAAATCGGCGGATGATCCGTACGATGTCTTTCAACGTCGAATCGTGATTCCAGAACCGCAGCGTCTCCGCGGCAGTCTTGGAGAAACCGAAGTCGTAGGCGCGCGTGAAGAATTGCTCCGCGCCATCGATGCGACGCGCCGAGGCGAGTTCCTCGGTTCGCAACACCCCAAGCGCTTCGCCGAGTTCCGAACCGATCAGATTCTGACCGCCGTCGCCGCGCGTAAGCGAGAGGTACGCTGACTCGATGCCCATGCCGCGGGAGAGAATCGTCAGCAGTTCGGTATCCTCATCATCGGGATGTGCACCGATCATGAGGACCCGCCGCCAGTTTCCAGCCTGACGCTCCTCTTGCGCCAGGCGCACCATCCCGCCGGTTCCGGCACCCCCGGTCTGGGCTGACAGCGTGCCAACGGGTGCCGTCGCGTACGCGAGGACAGCTACGGCGATCCAGACCCCGCGACGCCAGAGTCGGCACAACCAGCTCGAGCCATTGCCTGGGCCCCTCGACGCCGCAGCCACAGTCGCGAGCATCAGTGTCTGGAATCGGGTGGTGCGGCGCCGGGGCCCTCGCCCGGCGGCTCGCGCATCGAATTCCCGTCGCGCGGCTCCGAACCGTCCGGACCGGTGTCCGACGATTGCTTGCGATCCCGCCCAACGGAAAACGCCAGGATGAACGCGATCAGCGCCGCCAGAAGCAGCGTCTGTCCCGCGCCCCCACCGGTGCCGTGCAGGAGGAGCAGCATCCCGACCGAGACGCTGATCGTTCCCACGCCGCGCAACACCTCCTCCAGATTGCGCCAATGAGTCTTAATGCTCCAGTGAATCGCTCCCACAAGGCCGACGACGCCGAGCGCCAGAATGCCCCACCATATAATGATCCAATAGCGCTTACCGATCATCAGCGACCTTGGGACGAGGAATCGGCGGTGGCGGCGGTGGAGACTGCTGAAACGGTAGCGCGCGACCCGACGTGGGCCAAGGGGTCAGGCGTCCATTGCCCGGAGCGCGGCGAAGGTATAGATGCCGGTGCCGTGTCCGTCGCTCCAGCGAATCCGCAGTCCGTAGGCACCCACGAGCTCGAGTGCCAGCGGCTCGACGTCTGCCGGCACTGTTGCAGGATCGAGCATACGGCGGCCGGAGAGCTCGTCAACGCACGCCGCGCAGGGGCAGGCAAGCCGAAGCGTCCGCGCCTCCAGCACCACCCGTTCGCCCCGGTCGGGCCATTCGATTTCAACGCCATCCGCCCGGCGCCGGATCGCTTTCGGCACCGGATTATCTTGCGAGTTCATGACAGAATCTTACCCTGAGGATGCCGCGAGATGAGCCAACCAGACGGCATGGCGACGCGCCGGACGCTCGCGCTGGGCGGCCGCGACGTCACGATTTACCCGCTCGATTCCATCCCGTCCGTCAGCACCGCCAAACTCGAACGCCTGCCGTTTTCCATTCGCGTCCTGCTGGAGAACACCGTCCGGCACCAGGGGCGCGGCTTCGTGACCGGCGAGCATGTCGCCGCCCTCGCCGATTGGACCCCGGCGTCGGCCGGGAGTCGCGAGATACCCTTCCTTCCCGCCCGTGTGGTGTTGCAGGATTTCACCGGCGTGCCGTGCGTCGTCGATCTTGCCGCCATGCGCGACGCCATGGCTGCGATGGGCGGCGATCCAGCGCGGATCAGTCCGGTGGTACCGTGCGACCTGGTCATCGACCATTCAGTCCAGGTGGACCACTATGGCACCGCGGCAGCATTCAAGCTCAATGTCGCGCTGGAGTTCGACCGCAACGCCGAACGTTATCAGCTGCTCAAGTTCGCCCAGCGCGCGTTCGACAACTTCCGGGTCGTGCCTCCTGGCACCGGCATCGTGCATCAGGTCAACCTCGAGTACCTGTCGCCATGCATCCAGGTGCGCGAACAGCATGGCGCGCTCACGGCCTATCCCGACACGCTGGTTGGTACCGATTCACATACCACGATGATCAACGGACTCGGCGTCCTGGGCTGGGGCGTCGGCGGCATCGAGGCGGAGGCCGTGATGCTGGGGCAGCCGTACTTCATGCTGCTGCCGCAGGTCGTCGGGATGCGTCTCTCGGGTTCGCTGCCTCCCGGGTGCACCGCGACCGACCTGGTGCTCACCGTGACGCAGCTGCTTCGCAAGCACGGAGTGGTCGACAAGTTCGTCGAGTTCTATGGGCCGGGACTCGCGGAACTGCCGTTGGCCGATCGCGCAACGATCGCCAACATGTCACCAGAGTATGGCGCGACCTGCGGTTTCTTTCCGGTAGACGTGCAGACGATTCGCTACCTGGAACAGACGGGCCGAGAACCGGCGCAGGTGGCGCTGGTCGAGGCGTATTGTCGCGCCCAGCACCTCTTCCACGAGGCTGACGCGCCCGAACCGGCATTCAACTCGCGACTCGAACTCGACCTCTCGACCGTGGTGCCGAGCGTGGCGGGACCGAAGCGACCGCAGGACCTGGTGCCTCTGACCGAGCTGCCGCGGAACTTCGCGCAAAGCCTTCCCGGACTGATGCAGGCCACGGTGCCGGCCGCCCGACGCCAGCAGGCCGAGACCGCAATCGGCCGGTGGAACGGCGAAGGTGGCGCGCCGGCCGCCGGGAAGCAGGGCGAAGGCCACGACTTCCCGGTGGAAATCGAGGGCGAGCTGCACCAGCTGCGCGACGGATCGGTGGTCATCGCCGCGATCACGTCGTGCACCAACACGTCGAATCCTTCGGTGATGGTGGGCGCCGGCCTGCTGGCGCGGAAGGCTGCCGCCGCGGGCTTGCGCGCGAAAGCCTGGGTCAAGACCTCGATGGCGCCCGGCTCGCGCGTCGTCACCGACTACCTGAGCCGCGCAGGCCTCGACCGCGACCTCGACGCTCTTGGCTTCCAGACGGTGGGATACGGATGCACCACCTGCATCGGCAATAGCGGACCATTGCCGGAGCCGGTCGCTGCCACGATCGAGGAACACTCGCTCGTCACCGCGGCGGTCCTCTCCGGGAACCGGAATTTCGAGGCGCGAATCCATCCCCAGGTGCGGGCCAACTACCTCATGTCCCCGATGCTGGTCGTCGCCTTCTCGTTGCTGGGGCGGGTTGACGAGGACATTGCGAACCTTCCGCTCGGCAACGGCAAGGACGGCAAGCCAGTCTTTCTGCGCGACATCTGGCCCAGCCCACGCGAAATCGCCGAAACGATGAGCGCCTGCCTCGGACCCGACCTCTTTCGCCACCAGTACGGCGCGGTGTTCAACGGCGACGACGAATGGCGAGCGCTCCGCGTCCCCGAAGGGTCGCGCTTCGAGTGGGATCCATCGAGCACCTACGTCCGCAATCCCCCGTTCTTCACGAACTTGCCACCGGAACCCGCCCCGCTCTGCGACATCGCCGGCGCGCGCGTGCTGGCCGTGCTCGGCGACTCGGTGACGACCGATCACATCTCGCCGGCCGGGGCCATCCCCAAGAGCGGTCCCGCCGCGAGGTACCTGCGCGAGCATGGCGTCGAACAGCCGGACTGGAACACCTTCGGGGCCCGGCGCGGCAATCACGAAGTGATGATGCGCGGGACTTTCGGCAATGTCCGGATCAAGAACCGCCTGGTTCCCGACAAGGAAGGCAACTGGACCATTCACCTCCCGTCGGGCGAAGTGATGAGCATCTACGATGCCGCGATGAAATACGCCGAAACCGGCACGCCACTCATTCTGCTGGTGGGGAAAGAGTATGGCACCGGCTCGTCCCGCGACTGGGCGGCCAAGGGCGCAGCCTTGCTGGGAGTAAAGGCGGTGATCGCCGAAAGTTACGAGCGGATTCACCGCTCGAACCTGGTGGGCATGGGAGTGCTGCCGCTGGTCTACGAGGCGGGGCGGACCGCGGAAACGCTCGGGCTCTCTGGTCGCGAGGTATTTGACATCAGCGGGATTGCTGCTGGCCTCAGTCCGGGCGGCAAGGTCACGGTCACGGCAACCGATCCTGACTCGAAGAAGGTGACCACCTTCCCCGCGATCGTTCGCCTCAATTCACCGGTGGAAGTGGAGTACCTGCAGCACGGCGGAATCCTGCAGCGGGTGCTCCGGATGTTCGCGAAGAAAGGAAAAGCCGCGGGCGATCACTAGCCCGCGGCAGATAATTGAGCGACTGGTACGGAGTCAGTCCTTTTTTGTGAACGTCAGAATGGAGGACTGCACCTCGCCCTGATCCGCCACGGTGACGGAACGATGCGAGACGAGCACCTTGCCGGCGGGGTCGAGCGTCCACCGGTCGGTTTGGACGAAGTCCAATCCCATGACATTCCCGGACGAACGAATCACGAGAACATCTTTGTCCCACGAGACGACGGTACTCGTCTCGACGTCGCCATTGGCGGCCATCGCCACGGTGTTCTTCCACGCGTTGCCATCGGCCGCGACAACGATGTGCGACTTCATGTCTGTGCCCGCGGCCGTCATGTCCCGATCGACGACGAGCGTGTCGCCGTGCTGAGCGACGATCCAGGTCGCCGATGAAAACTGGGGGATGTTGTCCTGCATCGCCGAGCTGTTGCTGCTCTTGCTCGAATCGAGCACCCAGGTGCCGCTGAAGTTCGGGTGCGCCGCCTGCTGCGCGTGCGCCGATGACGACGCGAACGCGTACATCACGGCGGCAGTCGTCATCGATCGGCTCATGATTCGCATCAGGCCACCAGGTCCTTGAGTTTCTCGCCCGTTTCACCTTCGCGGAGCCGCACCAGCGCCCGATCCCTGAGCTGCCGGATCCGTTCCCGCGTGACACCCATCATGCGGCCAATCTCCTCGAGCGTGCGCGGCTGTCCGTCGTCCAGACCGAAATAGAGGCGCAGGACCTTGGCATCCCGCGGCGGCAGCGAGTCCAGCGCCGCTTCGATATCGGCGCTCTGTGAATTCGCCATGGTGTGCGCGTCGGTCTGCTCCTGCTCGGCCAGCGCGAAGCGTTCCATGCGCTCGTTGCCGTCGCCTTCGCGGGTGGGATGATCGAGCCGCACGGCTTCGGTATTGAGCGACGACAGTGAGCGTACCGCTTCCTCGGTGAGGCCGGTGGCGCGCGCCAGCTCGTCGGTGGTCGGCATCCGTCCGAGCTTCTCCTTTAGCAGCGTCGTCGTCTTGCCGAGGCGCGAGAGGTCGGCCGTACGGTTGAGCGGCACGCGCACGGGTCGGCCGTGACGTGCGATCGCCGCCTGCACCGCCTGTCGGATCCACCACACCGCGTACGAGATGAACTTGACGCCGCGATCCGGATCGAACTTCCGGGCCGCCGTCATCAGGCCGAGGTTGCCCTCGCCGATCAGGTCGACGAGCGGCACGCCGCGATTCTGGAACTTCTTGGCCACCGACACGACGAACCGGACGTTGTGCCGCGCCAGACGCTCCTGGGCAAGGATGTCGCCCTGAAACGCGCGGCGGGCGAGCGCCATTTCTTCCTCACGGTTGAGCAGCGGCACCCGCGAGATCTCGTCGAGGTACAAGTCGAGACTCTCGCGGCCTTCGTCCACCGCCCGCGCAATCTGCGCCGGGCGAAGCGAACGCCGCTTTCCGCGAACTCGAATGGTCACGTCCGGACTCCTATCCCGCGTTCTCGTTCCCCGGCGATCGACCCCGAGCCGAACCGCCTGACGAGCGTGTTCCCTACCATTGGCGACGCCCAAAATAACGTCGATGTGCTATTCTGGCAACAACACTCGTAACACAATGTGAAACATGGGCTTGCAGCAACGATTACTGCGTGAAACTCCGTCGTGGGCCACCCATCTTCTCCTGCCTCATACGCAGCAGCGGGCGGTTGCGTTCCCGTCTTGACGGGACTTTGACGTGAGGATCGGCGAGATTGCCATGAACCATAGACGTCCGACGGGGCCCAAACGTCACGATTCAGACGGTTTTCATCTCGGCGACGAGCCTGGTGAGTGATGCCTTGGCGTCGCCGAAGAGCATCGCGGTCCGCGGCTGGTAGAAGAGCGCGTTCTCGATACCCGCGAATCCGGCGTTCATGCTTCGCTTGAGGACGATCACGCTGCGCGCCTTGTCCACATCGAGGATCGGCATGCCGTAGATCGGCGACGCGGGGTCGTTGCGCGCCGCCGGATTGACCACGTCGTTGGCGCCGACAACCAGCGCCACGTCGCATTGCTCGAACTGCGGATTGATGGCTTCCATGTCCAGCAGCTTGTCGTACGGCACATTCGCTTCGGCCAGGAGCACGTTCATGTGACCGGGCATTCGGCCGGCGACTGGATGGATGGCGTACTTGACCTCGCCGCCGCGATGCTCGATCTGTTCGGCGAGCTCCTGCACGACATGCTGGGCCTGCGCCACGGCAAGGCCGTACCCCGGCACGACGATCACGCGCGCTGCATACGCCAGCTGCACCGCCGCGTCTTCGGGAGTGACGCTTCGAACGGTGAGACCGGCCGACGACGTCGCCGACGCCGCCGCGGCGGTTTCGCCACCGAACGCCCCGAAGATGACGTTGCCGAAGGAGCGGTTCATCGCCTTCGACATCAGGATCGAAAGCAGGAATCCGGATGCGCCATTGAGCGCACCGGCGATGATCAGCACGTTGTTGCCGATCGCAAAACCGGTCGCGGCAGCGGCAAGGCCGGCGTAGGAATTGAGCAGCGATACTACCACCGGCATGTCGGCGCCGCCAATCGGCAACACCATCAATATGCCGAGCAGGAGCGCGATACCGATCATCAACCAGAACGCCGGTCCGTTGGCGGGCTGGATCACCAGCCACCCGAAGAGGCCCAGGGTGCCGGCCAGCAGGACGATGCTGGTGGCGTTCTGTCCCGGGAAGGTGATCGGGCGGCCGGGGAGGAGTTCCTGCAGCTTGCCGAACGCCATCACCGAACCGGTCACCGTCAGCGCACCAAAGAGCGTCTCGAATCCGAGTGCGAGCATGGTGCCGTGATCGATGCCCGCGCCGAATCCGT
>JBOHRY010000403.1:0-4359 GCA_050732955.1 Gemmatimonadales bacterium
GTGCCACGGCATTGACCACTGCCGTGATATCCTCGCGCGTGCGAATTCCTGGCGCGTAGAGGCAATCGGCGCCGGCGTCGGAATATGCCTTGAGTCGGCGAATCGTTTCGGCGAGATCGGGGCGGCCGGCAATGAATCCTTCGGAGCGGCCGGTGAGCAGGATCCCGGTGCCGCTCGCGTCGATCGCGCGGCGCGCGGCGCGAATCCGTTCGACCGCGAGATCGAACTCGAAGAGCGGTTCGGCCTCGTCGCCGGTCGAATCCTCGATCGACAGCCCGGCGACACCGGTGGCCGTGGCAAGCGTCACGTTCGCGGCAACATCCGCCGGCTCAGTGGCGAAGCCTCCCTCGAAATCAGCGTTGACGGGAATGTCGACGGCGTGAGCGATCGACCGCAGATGATCGAGAGTGTCGTCCAGCGACACATGCGTGTCCGACTGTCCGCGCGACCAGGCGAATCCTGAACTTGTGGTCGCTAGCGCGGAAAAGCCGAGCCGGGCGAGCAGTCGCGCGCTTCCGCGATCCCATGGATTGGGGATGACGAAGCACCCGGAGTGATGCAGGCGGCGAAACTCGTCGCATTGTGGTGAGTGCATAATGAAGAAAATAGTCCAGCAAACCGATCTCGTCGTCGGCTCACGCCTTCACGCCCTGCCGCCCTGCCGCCCTCACGCCTTCACGCCTTCACGCCCTGCCGCCCTGCCGCCCTCCCGTTACATCCACGCTGTGATCCGCGACGAAGCATAGTTTGCCGCGACCGAGCTACCATCCAGCGTGACTCGTGCAGCCGACTGGCGGCCTCAGGCCGCAGCCCTTATCTCGATCTGCCTCTGGGCGTCCGCCTTTGTCGGCATCCGGGCCGTCACCCGCGAAATCGACCCGGGCGCCCTGGCGCTGGGCCGCCTCACGATCGGGACCGTTGTCCTCGGCGTCCTGATGCTCGGTCGCGGAATTGTCCGCCCCACGCTCCGCGAGGGCGCACTGCTCGTCCTGACCGGCGTACTCTGGTTCGGCATCTACAACGTCGCGCTGAACACCGCCGAACGGACGCTCGACGCCGGAACCGCGGCGATGATCACCAACCTCGCACCGATCCTGGTGATGGTGCTGGCCTGGATCTTCCTGCGAGAGCGGCTCACGACCGCGCTGATTGCCGGCGGTCTGATTGCGTTTGCCGGCATCATCGTCATCGGTCTTTCAACCACCGCCCGGAGCACGTCGCCCGTCGGCGTGCTGCTCTGCTTCCTCGCCACTGCCGCGGCGGCGGCCGGTCTCGTGGCCCAGAAGCCCGTGCTGGCGAGGCTTCCAGCGTTGCAGGTCACATGGACCTGCTGCCTGGTGGGGGCCTTGTGCTGTGCCGCGTACGCTCCGACGCTGGTGCACGACGTGCGCCGCGCTTCGATTGCGAACGTCGCCGGTCTCCTGTACCTCGGCGTCTTCCCCACCTCGGTGGCGTTCACCTCCTGGGCCTACGCCCTGGCGCGGATCCCGGCGAGCCGCCTCACCATGCTGGTGTATCTCGTCCCGCTGATCGCCATCTCGATCAGCTGGATAGTCCTTGGCGAGGTTCCACCGGCCATGTCGGTAGTGGGAGGCGCGCTTTGCCTGGGCGGCGTGGTGATCGCCAGGCGCCGGCCCGCGTTGCCGTGAGGGCGGCAGAGTTGTTGGCGCTGCTTGCGCTGGCATGCCTCTGCCGACGCGCGGCGGCGCAGCGGCTCGATCTCACTCAGCGCGAATCTCTGTCCGACGCATGGTGGACCGGCCCGTTGCTGACGCCCTCGGCCGGAACCGTTCCGCCCGGCCACCTCGTCGTCGAACCGTACTTCTACGACGTCGTGGCGCCGCACGCGAACGGACTGGGCTCGTCGACCTTCGTCATCGCCGGAGTGGCGAACCGCGTTGTCCTCGGAGTGATCCCGTCCTTCGGCTACACGGTGCCTGGCGATGGCTCGAAAAGTTCGGGGATCGGCCTCGGCGATATTACCGCGCATGCCCAGTACCGATTCACCCAGTTTCGGCCAGGGCGGACACTCCCGACGATTTCGGCGGTGCTGGAGGAGACCTTTCCCACCGGCAAGTATGACCGCCTCGGCAACCGGCCCGGCGACGGCCTGGGGTCCGGCGTCATCACCACGACGCTCGCGCTGTATTCGCAGACGTATTTCTGGATGCCCACCGGACGCATCCTGCGCGTGCGGCTCAACCTGTCACAATCGCTGAGTGGGCGGGCGCAGGTCACGGGCGTGAGCGTGTACGGAACGGCGACCGGATTCAGTGGCATCGCGCGGCCGGGGGCTTCGTTCAAGGCGAGCGCGGCGTCGGAGTACAGCCTCACCCGGCGTTGGGTACTCGCCGCGGACGTCGCGTTGGGCTATGTCGCAAGCACCGTCGTTGTGGGATCGATCGCGACCGATTCGGGGGCCGTGGCCAGTCGCCTGGAATCCGGCGCGAGTACGCCCATCGCCTTGGCACCCGCGGTCGAGTACAACGCGGGACCGCGGTTCGGCGTGATCGTGGGGTTCAGGATGGTGCCATCGGGGCGCAACATCACCGGTACGATCACTCCGACCGTGGCCGTGAACATCGTCCGCTGAAGCGAGGCGGCGTCAAACTGCGTGAACGCCGAATCGGGTGGCGAATTCACGCCGACCGAGAGCGGTCACGCTCAGGATCCGGCTGTCGCGGCTGGCGCGAACCCACCGTCGCTTGAGCGCGAGATCCATGACGGCTGCTCCGAGGGCACCGCCGAGGTGCGGCCGCCGCTCGCTCCAGTCGACGCAGGCGTAGGCAAAGTGCCGCCGCAGCGTGCGTACTCGCGCGACGTCGATGCCAAGCGCCTCCAGCGATCGGGTGCCGGTCGGCGTGAGGTCGCGCGCCTTGTCCGTTTCGTTCGAAACGGCCGTCAGCCATCGCAGCGCCTTGAGTCGGTCGTACAGGGCGACTCCGAGCGCGCCGGCAAGGTGATCGTAGCAGGCCCGTGCCGCCCGCAGACCGCTCGGCACGACGGGCGGCGGCGCCACGGAGGATCCGCCGGCGGCCACGCTCAACGCTTCGAGCACTGCAGCGATGTGCGCCCCGTCGAGGCTGTAATACCGGTACTTGCCCCGAACGTGCAGCCGCACCAATCGCTGCGCCTGCAGCCGCCGGAGATGGACGCTCGCGGTGGACGGCGTAACGCCGGCGACGAGCGCCAGATCGGTGCTGGTCCTGGCGCGACCGTCCCCGAGGCAGTACAGCATGCGTGCGCGGGCGGGAGCGCCAATACTGGCGGCGATGCGAGAGGCGACCGCGTCCAGGTCTCGATGTGCATCCATACTTTGATGCTATGCGAAGCATGGCTGTGGGTCAAGCGCAATAGGGCGGGAGGGCGGCAGGGCGGCAGGGCGTGAAGACGTCAGGGAATCGTTATCAGGCTGGCGCGCGGTGGCGCATTTGCGGAGATTGGGGGAACCCCATGCCCTCACGCCCTGCCGCCCTGCCGCCCTGGAGGCACAACTATGACCCGTCACGCGTTTGCAGCTATCGCGTTGGTATCCGTCGCCGCCGCACCCATTGCCGCGCAACAGACACCCGATCTGGCGCCGTTCATGATCCCCGATCGCGCGGCCGAGATCGCGCTGGCTCGCACAGCTGCCGCCCCGGCGATCTCCGATTCGGCGACCGTGCTGGTGCTGACTCGCACCGGGTTCGTGGAAGCCGCGCACGGCACCAACGGCTTTACTTGTGTCGTCCAGCGGTCGTGGGCAGGAACGATCGGTGACCCCGACTTCTGGAATCCGCGCGTCCGTGGACCGTCGTGCCTCAATCCGCCGGCGACGCGTACCGTCCTCCCCGAGATGCTGAAGCGTGCGGAATGGATCATGGCCGGTGTCAACACCGCGGACATCGCAACGCGCACCACGGCTGCCTACGCGTCGGGCGAATTTCCAACGCCCGCCCCTGGTGCGATGATCTACATGCTGTCGGATGACCAATACCTCCAGGACGGCATGCCGCATCACTGGAAGCCGCACCTGATGTTCTACTACGACATGGCGATGCCCGGCGCGACGTGGGGTGCTGGGGGCTTCAAGTCCACGATCATCGACGCGTCGGCCGTCGACCCGCACGCTCATGTGCGCCTGCTGCTGATTCCGGTGCAGCAGTGGTCGGACGGGAAGCCGGCGATGTAAGGGCAGGAGGGCGGCAGGGCGGCAGGGCCGGAGGGCGGCAGGGCGGCAGGGCGGCAGGGCGCGAAGGTGAGACTCGAATTTGCGATCGGGGTCTACGGGTGCCGCGTCCCGCCCTCCCGCCCTATTCCCCTCGTAGCGCCACCGTCGGTTCGATCCGCACCGCGCGCCAGGCGGGGATCAGGCAGGCC
>JBOHRY010000404.1:0-4531 GCA_050732955.1 Gemmatimonadales bacterium
CGTGAATACCGCCGCGCCATCCAGCTCTTCCCGAAAGGCATCCCTGTCTACATCGACCTGGCCGACAAGTATCGCGTCGCCGGACACTGTGACCCCGCCATCCGCGAATACCAGGAAGTGCTACGCATGCTTCCGGCCCATATCAGCGTGCGGGCGTCCGAGGTGGCCTGCCTGCTGTACCTTGGCCGCTATCGCGAGGCCGCCGCGGAGGCACGACTCGGCGCATCGTTTGGCGTGCAGAACAAGACGCTCGGGTTGTATGCCGAGATCGCCGACAGCGCCGAGCGGGTGAAGGCACCGCTGCACTCGATCAACCTCCCGCCGCCTGTCGACAGCGTGCCATCGCCGTGAGGTTGAGTCACCGCGCGGTCGTCGTCGCATGCGGGCTCGCCACGCTGCTGGCGATGGGGCTCAGCATCCGGAATGGCTTTGTGTACGACGACGTGCTGGCGATCGTGCAGAACCCGCGAGTCACCGACCCGGCGCTCTGGTCGACCATTCCAGGCTCGCCATATTGGCTGGGCGCACTCTGGCGGCCGGTCACGATTCTGGGATTCGGCCTGCAGTGGTGGATCGGCGGTGGCTCGCCGTGGGTATTTCACGTCGTGCTGCTGGTGGGATACCTGGGTACCGGCCTGGCGCTCTATGCGCTGATGCGCCGGCTCGCCATCAACACGATTCCCGCGCTCGCGGCGACACTCCTCTTCCTGGTCCACCAGGTGCACGTCGAAGTAGTAGCGAACGGCGTCGGACAGGCGGAGATCTGGACCGCGCTGGCGCTGCTGACCGCCACATCGATCTATCTCGACGCCCGCCGGAGAGGCGTCACGATCGCTGCACTCGGCGCGCTACTCGCGCTGGTGGTTGTCGCGATCATGTCGAAGGAACAGGGTTTTACCGCGCCGCTCCTTCTCGTCGGCGCGGAGTGGTTGCTGCTGGCCGGCCGTCGGGACCGACCGGCGGAACGGATTCGCCTGCTGATTCCCGTCACGGCTGT
Source organism: Gemmatimonadales bacterium (assembly GCA_050732955.1). Lineage (GTDB taxonomy): Bacteria > Gemmatimonadota > Gemmatimonadetes > Gemmatimonadales > GWC2-71-9 > Palsa-1233. The sequence continues at coordinate 998 of JBOHRY010000404.1, forward strand.
AACGCTGCTCCTTCTCGCAGTGCGGACCGCGGTCCTGGGCGACGTCAAGGGCGAATCGGTCGCGATGGCCTTGCGAGGACTGGGGTTGGGCGGACGCGTCGTCACCTTCCTCGCCGTGGTTCCCGAGTATGGGCGACTTCTCGTCTGGCCGGTACATCTGCAGGCGGACTACAGCCCACCGGGAATACCCGTCGGCGGACCGCTAACCTCACGACACCTTGCGGGCATTGCTGTAGTGATCGGCGTGGTTGCGCTCTTCTTCTGGTGCCGCCGTCGTGCTCCGGTGGCGGCGTTCGGTCTCTGGTGGGCCGGCGTGACACTCGCGCCGGTCAGCAACCTGCTGTCGGCGACCGGAATGGTAATGGCCGAGCGCGCACTCTTTCTGCCCAGCGTGGGAGTCGCGATCGCGTTGGCAGTTGCGCTGCGATATCTCTGGAATCTTGATGCAGCTGCAGCCACAACCGGCATGGGTCGGAGCGCGATACGGTGGCGGGCCGCATGGGGTGGTCTGATCGCGGTGTTTATCGTTGGATTCACGGTCCGGAGTGCGTTCCGGGTCGGCACCTGGCGTTCCCAGCGCCGCTTCTATACCGACCTGCCGATCAATGCGCCTCGCGCGTATCGAGCCTGGAAGGGTGCCGGAGAGTACTGGGAAGGCGCGGGCGATCATCCGCGAGCGATCGCCTACCTGCGGCACGCCTTGGCGCTCTGGCCAAGTGATTATGAGATCCACGAGCGCCTCGGACAGTTCCTGAGAGCCGATGGGCAGTGCGCCGCGGCAATCCCCGTGCTCTTCGCTGGCGTCCGATTGGGACCCGATGTCTCCTCGATGCGCGCGAAGCTGATCGAGTGCCTGATCAGCGAACGACGATGGGACGACGCCGAGCGGGTAGCGAACGAGGCGCTGGCGCGCGGGCAATCCGAGTTCGAGTCCGAGCGGCTGCGGATCGCCAGGTTGCGCGCCGATGCGGGAGGTACGTCTGGCAGCAGCTGACTTTGTCCACTCGGTGAGGTCCGTCTGGCATGGCGTCAGCCCCTCCGATGTCGATCGCCGGCGGCGCGACGCAGCGTGGCTGATCTTCACCATCGTTATCGCAGGCTTGGTCCTCTTGCTTGCACTCAACCGCGGCTGGGAGCCGGTCGGAGAGAGTGCCATCGCAGAATCGGCGGTGCGGGTACTCCACGGCGAAGTACCCCACCGCGACTTCGACGATCTCTACACCGGCGGGCTCACCTATGTACACGCCGCGGCGTTCGCGATCGGTGGCATCCGGCTATCCATTCTCCGAGTTCCACTCTTCCTGACCGGGCTCGGCTGGATCGTCGCGCTATTCCTGCTTGCCTGCCGGATGCTCCCCGCGCCGGCCGCTGCGCTGCTGACCCTGACCGGTGTGGCGTGGAGCCTGCCCAATGATTCCTCGCCGATGCCCTCGTGGTATAACCTCTTCCTTGCCACGTTCGCGATCTATGCTCTGGCACGATGGATCGACGACCGGCGCGCCACCCTGTTGGTGCTGGCTGGCGCGCTGGGCGGAGTGTCGTTCCTGATGAAGTTGAGTGGCGTATTCCTCATCGCCGGGGGAGGATTGTTTCTGATCGCTGCATCGCGCGACGACGACTCGACGCCCGCACCGCGATCTCGAAATTTCGTGATGCCTGCGCTGGTGACCGTGACGCTGTTCCTCTTTGCCGGCGAGCTCTGGCGATCAATCGGGTCACGCGGCGTCGAAAGCGTGTTCCACTTCGCGGTGCCAGTCGCGTCCATCGCGGCGGGCCTCGCGTGGGGCGAATGGTCCACCGCGGGCGTCGCCCCGGGCGTGCGGTTCCGCTCGCTTGCAGCAGTATTGCTGCCGTACCTCGCAGGGCTTCTGCTCGTGGTCGGCCCGTACGCGGTGTTTCTTGCCGCGAATGGCGCTCTCAACGACACGCTGCGCGACGTATTCGTGAGCTCGTTCGCGCGACTTGAATTCGCCGGGATGAAACCGCCCCGACTGTTCTGGCTCCTCGCCGTCGTGCCACTGATGATGTTGCTGCGACCTCGTGCTGATCACGCCGCGCCGGCGTGGCGCGTCCGCGCCGTGATCCTGGCGTTGCTTCTCGCCGGCGCGCTGATCGTGGGCACCCGGGTCTTCTTCGTCCAGCAGATCGTGTGGGAGGCGGTTCGGAGTCTGGCACTGCTTCTCGGCATCGTCACCGGCGTGCTGCTTGCTGTCCGCCCCGAGGCGCTGGGACTGAGCCCGAAGGCTCGGCAGTTCGCGGTATTGGTCGGAATCGTCGCCGTGCTACACAGCCTGATCCAGTTCCCGTTCGCGGGTGCCAACTACTTCTTTTTCGTGGCACCGCTGCTCTTCCTGGCCGCGGCCGCGATGGTTCAGATGACGAGGCGAACCCCAGCCGGCATCGCGCTCGTTGTCACCGGGTTCTATTTGGTATTTGCCGTTCTCGAGGTGCTACCCGGCTCGAAGGCGGGCCTGTCGCTGTTGCCCAGTAAACGCGATCCACCGGTGACGATGTTGCTCCCGCGAGTCGGACTGCAGGTTACCGAGGAGCAAGCCTCCATCTACGACAGGCTGATTCCCGAGGTGCAGGCGCGGGCGGGAGGTGGTGTCGTGTGGGCGGGGCCCGAAGCACCGCAGATCTACTTTCTGGGCGGCTTCCGGAACCCCGCCCGCACGTCGTATAACTTTTTTGATGCGGACTCGCGCCGCGAGGCAGGACTGCTCCACAGGCTGGAGCAGTACGGCGCGAAGGTGATCGTCATCAACGGAGCGCCGGCGTTCTCGCCTCCGCTCCCCGCCCCGCTGCTCGACTCTCTCGCGGCGCGTTTCCCCGCGGCGGATTCGATCGGACCGTTTGTAGTGCGCTGGAGGTAAGCAGTCCTACCGCGTGGCCGGCCGGCCCACCGCAAGCAGCGACGTGCCCGGAAGAATTCGCGACGCCGGTGCCAGCACCACCATCTCGGCCTTGCTGATCCCGGCGGCAAAACGGTTGAGCCCCGGAGGCGGCACCCGCGGCAGAGCGGGGCGTCGGCCGCGCCGGTGCTCGCGCCATCGCACCGCCAGCTTCCCGATGACGAGGGAGTGAAAGAGGAATCGCATCGATTCCACCTCGAAACCCGCTTCCCCCAATTCCTGCGACAGTTGGCGACGGGTATACCGTCGGCGATGATGATTGAGATCATCGTGCGCCGTCCACAGTGCTGGGAGCGCTGGAACCGTGACGAGCAGCGCCCCGTCCGGTCGCAGCAGCGAAAGTGCGTGGCGGAGTGCTGCTACCGGAGCGTCGAGATGTTCGATGACATCGAGAATGAGGATGAGGTCGTACTGGCCGTCGAGCGGCGCCGACTGGTCGAATGGGGCGACATGAATGCGATCTCGCCACGGACCGGCGGGATCCAGCGTCGTCCCGTCCGCCTCAATGCCCTCCACCTCGCCGAACGGGATCAGCGCCGGAAAGAGGATGCCGTCGCCGCAGCCGACATCGAGGATCCGACCGCGAGGCTTGCCACGGCGTATCCGCCGGAGGGCTCGGACG
>JBOHRY010000405.1:0-3576 GCA_050732955.1 Gemmatimonadales bacterium
GGGTTGTGTCGCGTTCACTCAAGTCAGTGGGCCCCAACGCCACGCTGATCGCGGATGACTTCGAGCCTGCGATACGCAGGCTGAAGGCTGAACTGACGGGCGAGCTTGACGTTGGCGGCCCGGTCCTGGCGCGAAGCCTGACGGAGGCCGGCCTTATCGATGAGTATCGACTCTACCTCCGCCCCGTCGTGCTCGGGAGCGGCAAGCCATTCTTCGCCGGCCCCCGGCCGCCGCTCCACCTGGTGGGTAGCGATCTCATCGCCGAGGATCTGATTCGGTTGACGTACGTTCCTGTCTGACCGAACGGCATGCCCGGCCTCCGATCACGCGTAATCGCTGCCAACCATGAACCGGGCTCAATCCCGTAAACTCCAACCCTAACCCCTAACGCCTCCCTGTCAGCACTCGGTAACCTCCAGCCGAGCACGCCTTACGGGCCTTTGACGGCGAAGCCATCTTCAGTGGCAATTCCCAGGCGGGCCCGGAGGGTGATCAGTGCGCATTTCGGCCTCCAAGACCATCATTGGTCTGATCGTCGTCGCGTGGCCCGGATTGCTCCCCGGCCAGACTGGTGCGGACCGCCGCTTTCTCGACAGCGTGCTTGCGGAGGCCGGCAGCGCGACAACGGAGGCAGCCGTGCCGCTCCTCTCCCGGTGCGACGCCCGCGACCCCGATATCGTGCGGATCTGCCAGGCCGCCATCGCGATCCATCACAGTGTTGTGGCCGGCAAGCGGGAAGAGGTTTTCGCCGCCGAAGACGTCGCCGTTCACGCCGTGTTTGAACGGGATCGCTGGCCGTACGCGTGGCTAGTGCTGGGACTGGTTCGGCTGCAACTCGCAGAGAACAAGGTGATTCCGCACGAAGGTCCGGCGATGCCCGCCGGCGTGAGCAACGAACTTGGTGGCACCCGCGCGCTCATCCACGCGCTCGAACTGGATCCGGGACTCGCCGCTGCTGCCAACGCGCTGGCAATGGCACCGGAGCCACCGGAGGGCGCCGCCGCGATGGCGCCGAGCGTGGCGATGCTTCGTCAGGCGCGGGCGCTGCTCTCTTCCACATCATTGGTCGCCACCGCGGCGGTGGAGCGCGAGGCAGGATCAGTGGACTCTGCGATCGCGATCGAACGCCGCACGCTGCGAGCCGGTAACGTGGACAGCGGCATCGTGGCACTGGCTCTCGCGCGAGATCTCTACCGCACCGGACATCCGGCCGAAGGACGCGAGGCGCTGTTGCGCGGTGCGGCGACACGGAGTGATGCGGGTCGTCAGGCATATCGGTCTCAACTCGACTGGGTGGCATCACCGTCGGAACTGGCAGTGTGGGATACCGTGCCGGCAGTCGCCCGGCCGGCGTGGCTCGCCGGATTCTGGTCGAGCCGCGACGCCGCCGACGGCCGCGCCGCCGGCGAGCGCCTGGTCGAGCACTATCGGCGGCTCGAATACGCCATGGCGCATTTCCGGATCGACGCTTCCGGCACCGATCGGCCGACGACGCTCGCGTTTGTTCACTCCAACGACTATCTCGGCGAAGATCAGGGCCTCGATTTCGCATTCAGGCACGGGAACCTCTGTCCCGAGACGGCCAGTTTCGTCGCGGACTCGCGACGGATCGGAGCCGACGCACCCGAACGGTACTTCCAGCCGGAGCAGGACCTCGTCGACGATCGCGGCGCAATGTGGATCCGCCATGGTCCGCCCACCAGGAGCCGTCGCAGCAATTCCACCGAGGCCGCCGAGGTGTGGCGCTACGATCGTCCCGACGGCGCGCTGGTGCTGCAATTCCGCGCCGCATCCTTCCGCGGAACCACCATGTCCGTGCTGGTGCCATCGTTGCTTACGATGGCACCGGGAGTACGCAATCAAGTCTGCGCTCTCGAAGCGTCGATCTGCTCTCGGCTGGGAGTGAGCGGTCCGATCCAACCTGGCGATACGATCCTGGTCCCCCCGCCGCTGATCCAGGCGACGGGCGAGGATGCCAATTGCCGAATGTGCCCGCAACGGATCGATCCGACGACACACCGGCTCATCCGGACACCGCCGACGGCGAATGGCGTGCGAGCGATGGCCAAGCAGAACGAGCGCTGCCAGGATCCGATCGCCCGGATTCTCGAGCGGGAGATAAGCGCCGAGGGAACGCTGCTCGGCACCGATGCGATCGCCCGCGCGCGTGACTCGGGGCGCGCGACCATCGACCTGGCCACAACCACGGACAGTTATCGACGAGACTTCGCGCGGACCGTTCACGCCGAAGCCCAGCTACTCGGTCTCGACCATGCGGCGGGTGGTGCACCACGATTGGTGATCGCGTACGCCATGGACCCCGATGATCTCGTACCGGGAACGTCCGGCGCTGGAGCAAGCGGCGCCGAGTACCCTGTCAGGCTGCACGTCGTAGCCGCCGAGACTCGAACCGGAGCCCGCATCGATGTCGACACGTTCGTCCGGTTCCCGGTCACCGCCGCGACGAAGAATGGCGCCGATATCGTCGGGATGATCGAGGTGCCAATCGCGGCCGGGACTTACGCCGTCGGTGTGGTGCTGACCCAATCCGACGATCGGGGCGCCTCGCTCGCAGGCCGACGCGTCGTCGTCCCCGGCGCGGCCGGGAGTCTTGCGGTAAGTGCCCTCGTCCTGGGGCGTCGGGATGTCCCGGTGCAATGGACTTCGGGTACCGCAACCGTGGCGCTCAATCCGCGGGAGACCTACCGCCGGAGCGATCCGGCCGAACTGTACGTGCAGTTCTCTGGCCTGCGGGTAGGCACGGTGTACCAGACCCGCTACGAATTTTTTCGCGTCGACGATGGGACCAGACGCGCACCGCGGTTGTCGGTATCATTCGCTCAGCCCGCAACACGCGAGTGGATCGAGGTATCGCGGTCGCTCGGACTCAAGAATCTCGTCCCGGGTGGCTATCGCGTGGTGCTGACGATCGCGGGCAACGGCGAACAGGCGATGGTCGCGACCGGGCTTACCATCGAGAAGTAGCGGATCCCCCGCTGGAGGCGAACTCGTGCTCGCACGGCTCATGCGGATGACGATGTACTGGATGCTGGTCGCGTCGGCAGCGCTTCAGGTAACACCGCGCCAGGGGACACATGACCGCGCGTTTATCGACTCGCTCTTCGTGGACCTGCACGTCGCAACAACACTCAACGCGCTGCCAGTCGCCCGCTGCGCTCACCGATCCGGTTCGCTGGCTCGGCTTTGCCAGGGATTGGTCCTGGTGCGTCGAGCCGAGATCACCGATAGCGCCGACGACGCTCACCGTGCCGACCGCGCGGTGCAGCGAACCTTGCTCGACCTCCCCAACTCCCCCATCGCGTGGTACGCGCTAGGCATGGCGCGGCTGCAGCTCGCGCGAGCACATGCCCTGGCCCGCGAAGGTCCGCTGCAGCCGCTCGGCGTGAGCAATGAGGCGGCGGCAGGCTACGCGCTAGTGCGCGCCCTGCAACTGGATACCACGCTGGCGTATGCCGCCGATGGCCTGGCACTCGGTGCGCTGCCACCACCGCGGGAGGGAGCGTCACGGCTGGGAGAACGGGTACACATGCTCCGCCGGGTGCATCGGCTGCTGGC
>JBOHRY010000406.1:0-1608 GCA_050732955.1 Gemmatimonadales bacterium
GTCCATGCGGAGTCCCGGCGAGGCGCTCCGCGAGGGGGCGAAGTCGTCGTTGAGTTCATCCGTGTCGCGGTACTTGTTCCGCCGGAGCCGCATCAGGGCCTTGCTGGACGCCACGCTCCGGATCCAGCCCCAAATCGAGCCGTCACCACGGTAGTTGCGGATGCTACGACATACCTCGAAGAAGGTCTCCTGGAGGATGTCTTCGGCATCCTCGGTGGTCCGGCAGATTCGTCGGGAGAGGTTGTAGACTGGGGTGGAGTAAGCCCGGTAGAGGGCCTCCAAGGCGACCGGGTCGCCAAGTCTGGCCCGGGCGATCACGGCATCGGCATCGGGCAGCGACATGGCGTTCATCGTCAGGGCTCTGGTCATGGCAACAGTATAGATGCCGGACGGCGGGATTGGGTCGCGGGTTCCAGAGCGGCATGAATCGGGTCGGGGCGGGGCGCTATTAGGTTCTAGCCGCCGTCCTCCGGAGACCATCGCATGTGGAAGTGGATTGTCGGGGCAGCTGCCGTGATCCTCCTGTTGCTGATTGGCACCTGCTGGTACGGCTATCGCAAGCTGACTTCGGGCGGAGATACCGCGAGTGTCGCCATCGCGGCGCCGCCGGAGCGCGTCTTCGCGTCGCTCGCGGATCCGGATTCGATGGCGGTCTGGATGGGGAGCGACAGCCGGGTCACTGCGCCGCACCACGGTCTCCTCACTGTGGGAGACACGCTGCGAGTCGAGACGGGTTCAGGGAGCAGGTCGCACCAGCAGTACATCTGGATCGTGAATGACGTCGCGCCGGCCCGACTGCTGGTGCTGCAGATGCGGTCGGACACCGGCGGGGTCTTTGCCACGCGACGCGATTCGCTGGTTCCGCGCGGCGATTCGACCATCATCATCACCACGATCGCATCCCCGATGATCGATTCGATGCGCACGCAGCGCGGCGACACCGGCAGCCGCGTCCGCGGCGTCCTGCTCAACTTCGCCTCGAAGGTCGCGATCTCCGCCTTCCGTCTGGTGTCGGAGAACGAACTCAAGCACCTCAAGGCACGCCTCGAAGGCAAGGCCGCCCAGTAACAGGCATCGAACGACGAACTGTTCAGCTCTGCCCGCGCGGTAACGCTTCACGTCGGCGATCGGTCCGGGACTGACGTCAGAGCTTGAAAGATCATGATGATTTCATTGAACCCGCATTCAAGCTCACCGGGATTCCGCTCGGATATCGAGGGGCTTCGCGGCATCGCCGTCTTGCTCGTTGTCTGTTTCCATTGTGGGATCGGAGTTTTTTCAGGCGGCTTCGTCGGTGTGGACGTGTTCTTCGTGCTGTCGGGTTACCTCATTACCGGCTTGATCGTCGCTGAAATCGCGCACACGTCGCGGCTCGATTTTCGCCGCTTTTACGCCCGCCGTGCGAAACGACTCCTGCCGGCGTTTATGTTGATGTTGGTGATCACGCTCGGCGTCGGAGCGTTGTTCCTCGCGCCGCAGGAACTTCACGTCGCTGGCAGGGCCGCCCGCAGTGCGTCCTTGTACATGAGCAATGTCTTCTTTAGCAACAATGCTGCGGATTATTTCGCGGCGGACGTGAGAACCAATCCCTTCCTGCATACCTGGTCG
>JBOHRY010000407.1:0-2350 GCA_050732955.1 Gemmatimonadales bacterium
GGTGCCGTTCGAGTCCCCGATCGAGGTCTACATTCCCTGCTGGCCCTGGGGTGCCTACCTCGGTGACCACGCGCTGGAGCAAGGCGTTGATGCGTGCGTGTCGAGCTGGCATCGCGTGGCACCCAACACCATTCCCGCCGCGGCCAAGGTGGCCGGCAATTATCTCGGCGGCCAGCTGATCAAGATGGAGGCGCTCGCCAACGGTTTCGGCGAAGCGATCGCGTTGGGGCCGGGCGGCATCATCAGTGAAGGGTCCGGTCAGAACGTCTTCCTGGTGCAGGACGGGACGGTCTACACCCCGCAGATCGACGGCACGCTGCTGATTGGAATCACCCGGGCCAGCGTACTTGCTCTCGCCCGCGACGCGGGGATTCCGGTCGAGGAACGTCCGCTGACGCGGGACATGCTCTACCTCGCCGACGAAGTGTTCCTGACCGGCACCGCGTCGGAAGTGACGCCGGTTCGCAGCATCGACCGGCTGGTGATCGGCGATGGCAAGCGGGGACCGATCACGGCGAAGTTGCAGCGTGCCTACCTCGACATCGCCACGGGGCGCGCCGCCGACCGTCACGGCTGGTTGACCCACGTGCGCGCCGAAACGGCGGCCGCGTCGCGATGATGGCGCGCGTATCGCGCCCGGTCGTCGGGATCGTCGCGCTGGTTGCGGTTGCCGTTGTCGCCTGGCATTTCCATCACCACGGTAGTGTCTCGGTCCGCACGTTCAGCGTGCGGACCGCGATTGCCATGGACCGTTCTCCTGCGCTCCGATCGATGACGACGGCGGCTCGGTCAGAGCTCGACATGATCCCCGAAGGGCTGTCGAACCGTGGCGAACGGCTCGGCCCGCCCGATCCTGATGGCGAACCGATCGCCGATGACGTGCTGGCCCCGGGGGGAACCGTTCCCCCGGGAAGTAGATCCGTGGAGCAGCGCGCCCAGGGCCGACGACCGCCGCTCGCGGTGCTCGAGAGTTTCGACGGACTCGGTGCCGGCTTCTCCGGGCCGCAGGGTGCGCCGGCTCGCCCGCTCGGCAATCCGTCGGACAACGCCCTCGCGGTCGGGCCCAATCACATCGTGCAGATCGTCAACGGCGGCATGGCGGTATTCACCAGGAAGGGCGCCCTCTTCGACACGACGGGGAAGGTGCTCTATGGCGTGATGCGCACCAACGCGATCTTCACCGGGTTCGGCGGCCCATGCGAGTTCCGCAACAGTGGCGACGCAGTGGTGCGGTATGATCAGCTCGCCGAGCGGTGGCTGTATGTACTGCCGGTCTTCCAGCAGGACACGAGCGTGCCGACCGTGCCGTTGACCCGGGTGAGCCGTCCGGGAAGACCGGCGCAGCCTGGCGAGCCGGGGCCTCCCGATCTGATTCATGCGCCGGCGCCCGCACCAGCGCCGCAGCTCGGAACGCGGCGTGGAGGCCCGCCAAATGGCGTTCGGCCGCCGCCGCGCACCAATCCCTACTCGATGTGCTACGCGGTGAGTGTGACGTCCGACCCGTTGGGACCCTACTACCGCTATGAATTTCTGCGGCCGCTCTTTCCCGATTATCCGCGCCCGGCGATCTGGCCGGACGGGTACTACACGCCGAGCAGCACGAGCGACAATTTCATCCAGAAGCATTTTTGTGTCGCCGATCGACGCCGCATGCTGGTCGGGCTTCCTGCGACCGAACAATGCCTCGTCGTCGACGGCGTCAACTTCCTCAACAACGCCGACATCGACGGGCAGGGACTTCCACCCGACGGTGCGCCCAACATCGTGATGGCGGCTGGCGGCGAGCAGCTGCACCAGCGCTTCGAAGACGACGGCATCTACGCCTGGCAATTTCACGTGGACTGGAATGACCCGGCGAAGACCGGCGTGCGCGGCCCGCTCAAGATCCGCGTCGCGCCGTATCACTACCTCTGCAACGGCCAGTTGACCAATTGCGTGCCGCAGCCTGATACCACTCGGCGGCTCGATGCGCAAGGCGACAAGCTGATGCAGCGGCTGGTGTACCGGAGCGTCAACGGTCACGAGTCGATCCTGGCCTGGCACTCGATCAACACGTCTGCCGGTGGCGGCGGTGTCCGCTGGTATGAGTTCCGCCTCGACGCCAAACGCGAGCCCGTGCTCTATCAGCAGGGAACCTATGCACCGGATAGTCTCTATCGCTGGCTTCCCAGCGGCGGCATGGACCGCAAGGGCAACATCGGCATCGGCTATTCGTTCGGCGGCGGATCGAACTTTCCGGGTCAGCGGTTTGCCGGGCGCCTCGCCGGCGATCCTCCGGGGCAGTTGACGTTCCACGAGACGGTGCTGGCTGCGGGAGGGGCGTCGCAGAAGAACCAGATGCGCTGGGAGG
>JBOHRY010000408.1:0-1722 GCA_050732955.1 Gemmatimonadales bacterium
GGGTGCAGCCGCTCGACGACACGCAGATGCAGGCGATCCTCCGCACCGAGTTTGGCGGCATCGGTGAATCGCTCGACAATCTTGCCGCGATCACCGGCGACATGTCATGGATCGACGTGAGCAAGCGGTTCGACCATGTGCGCGTGCTCACTCCGCTCGCCGAGGGGCGCGACGAACTCACACGCGTGCACTCCAATACCACGATTCCGAAGATCATCGCGGCCGCACGGCGCTACGAGATCACCGGCGATCAGCGTTCGCACGACATCGCCGACTACTTCTGGCGCGAGGTGACCGGAAAGCGGTGCTTCGTCACCGGCGGCACCAGCAGCGGCGAGAGCTGGAAGAATCCGGTCGGAGAGCTGGCGGGAGAGCTGGCGCCCGATACCGAGGAGAGCTGCCCCACCTACAACATGCTCAAGCTCACCAGGCACGTCTTCGGCTAGACGGGTGATGCCGCCGCCGCCGACTACTACGAACGCGCGCTGTTCAACGGGATGCTGGGGACGCAGCATCCGGTGGACGGAGAAAAGATTTACTATACGCCGCTCGCGTCGGGATACTGGCGGATGTTCGGCACACCGGATCACGGCTTCTGGTGCTGCCACGGCACCGGCGTCGAATCGCATTCGAAATTCGGCGACAGCATCTATTTCCATGATGACACGGGGATCTGGGTCAACCAGTACATCGCGTCCCAGGTTGAGTGGCCCGAGAAGGGCGTGCGACTGGTGCAGCAGACCGGGTTCCCGGCGGCCGACACGGCGCGGCTGACGGTGCATGTCGCGAAACCCACGCAGTTAGGTTTGCGGATCCGGATGCCATACTGGCTCGCAGGCCCGGCAACGGTGGCGCTCAACGGCCGGAAGCTCACGCCACCGGCATCGCCCGGGAGTTACTTCCTCGTCAACCATCTCTGGCACAATGGCGACGTTGTCGATGTGATGCTGCCGATGAAACTCCACGTCCACGCCATGCCTGACGATCCGACGGTACAGGCCGTGATGTACGGCCCATTGGTGCTCGCCGGCAAGCTGGGTCACGAACCGTTGCGCGCTCCGCCGACGCCGCCGCGCATGACGCCGGACTTCGACATGACGCCGGAGACCAAGCCGATCGCGGTGGCGGCGATCGTTGCGAAGGACGGGAACATCCTCTCGGTGGTGAAGAGCGCGGGCAAGCCACTCGAGTTCACGATCGCAGGCCAGGACCACGACATCGCACTAATGCCGTTCAACACCGTGTTTGACGAACGGTATGCGGTGTACTGGAAGGTGACGACGGGGTGAAGGCGCGGGGCGACTAGAGCAGATTCTCGCGCAGCGCCCTCGCCACGGCACCACTGCGATTGTTCACGTGCAATTTCGCGTAGATGTTCCGCACGTGCCCGTCGATGGTGTGTGGACTCAGGGACAGTTCCTCGGCGATGTCATTCTTGGTCAATCCATCAACCAGCCGCTGCAGGATCTGTCGTTCGCGCGCGGACAGCCCGTAGTCGGCCTGCGGCGTGGCCATGCGGGCGAACATTTCCAGCACCCGGCGCGCAATCTGCGCGTCCATCGCCGCCCCGCCATCCAGCACGTTCGCGATCCCGTCCATGATCTCGTCGCGCGGTGATGACTTCAGCAGATAGCCTGACGCACCGGCGCACACGGCTTCGAAGATTCGCTCGTTGCTCTGATGGACCGTGAGCATCACCACGGGAACGGCGGGGTTCTGCTT